>CAZMIS010000031.1:0-19183 GCA_964566325.1 uncultured Anaerolineales bacterium | reverse complement strand
CATGACGAGGGCCATGTTGACGGGATCGACCGTCGGCGTGATCGCGGCGGCCACGAAGGCGATGCCCACGACCGCATACCGCCATTGCTTCGCCATGGCGTTGGGCGATACGATGCCGAGCCGGGACAGGGCGGCCATGATGACCGGCGTCTCGAACGCGGCGCCGATCCACAACATGACGGCGAGCACGAAGGAGAAGTACTCGCGGATGTTCCAGTTCGCCTGCGCCAGGTCGCTGCCGAACCCCTGCAGGTACTTGAGCCCGAAGGGCAGGAGGATGAAGTAGGCGAAGGCCAGGCCAAGGACGAAGAAGAGGGCCACCATCGGCATGCCGACGATGCCGACCGCCCGGTAGATGGCGAGCTCCTGCGGCGATTCAAGCGCGGGCCGGATGAACAGCAGGATCTGGAACAGCAACACGGGCAACGCGACGATCGCGGCTGCGCTGAAGATGACCTCGAAGTAGGTCCAGATCATGTCCGTCGGGCGCAGGACGATGAGCGGCACGCCGCCGGCCGGCTGCTTGAGGAACTCGAGAATCGTGTTGGCGAAGATGCCCGCTACGATGCCGCCCACCAGGAGCGCACCCAGCACGACGAAGATGCGCTTGCGCAGCTCGACCAGGTGATCGACAGTGCCGTACAGGATCTGGACGAGGTCGTAGAGCGGGCTTTGGCTCCGCTGCCAGACGCGGCGAGCCTGTTCCAGCGTCAACGGCTCCTGCTCTGCCTGCGAGCGCCGGAAATTGGTCAGCATCAGCCACAACTGCTCGATGCCTGAGGGAAGCTTCGCCGGCCCGAGCAGCGCCAACGCCATGATCGCCAGCAGGACGAGGCCAAAAACACCGGTGAACGACATGGGTCAGGCCTCCGGAGCCGGTGGGGCCGCATCAGGGGGCGGCGGCGCCGGATCGGGAGCGTCCCCGGCGGACTCGGGCGTTCCTGCCTCGCCTCCCTCGGCGCCGGGCGCCGGCGCGTCACCCTGCGCGGCGAGATCCGGTGGCGGCGGCATCAGGTCGGGCGGAGCAATGCGGCGCTCCTCCGCGTCGCTTGCGGCCGCGATCTTGCCGGCGTCGGCCGGACCAGGCTTCGACTGCTGCGCGGCGGTCTCTTCCCGCAAGGCATTCAGCTCTTTGAGCACCGAATCGCGAATGGCGTTCGCCGGGTTCTGTACGGCTGCGGCTGCGACGCTGATGGCCTTGGCCGTGTCCGTCACGTCCTGCAGCGGCTGGGCGACCTCTTTGGCGGATCCCTCGACTGCGGCGCGGGTGCTGCTGATCTCCTCGGAGATGGCCCGAGTCGCCCGGCGCATATCGCGCATCGCGTGCCCGAGCTTGGAGCCGATGGTTGGCAGGCGATCGGGTCCGAACACCAGGAGCGCAACGATCAGGATCACGATCAATTCGAGGGGGCCGATGCCGAAGATGTCCACGATTCAGTCCTGTTCCGCAGCCGGGTCGTCCTGCTCGCCGCGCAGGGTGATGCGATCGGATGCAGACACTGCGGCGCCCAGTACCCCGTTGACGAACCGCGAGCTGTTGTCGCTGCCGAACATCTTGGCGAGGTCGACTGCTTCGTTGATCGCGACCTTGGGTGGCGTCCCGGAGGCGCCGCTGATCTCGTACAGGGCAATCCGCAGGATGTTGCGGTCGACGATGGCGATCTGCGAGACGGGCCAGGCCGGTGCGTGCTTGTGAATCAGGGCATCGAGCTGTTCGCGGTGACGCATGACGCCGCTCACCAGGTCCCGCAGAAACGCTTCCCCTTCGGGCGGCAGCGGCGTGTCTTCGAGCCGATACTGCACGGCATCACCGGCGCGGTGGTTCGTCGTGTCGATTTCGTAGAGCGCCTGTAAGGCGCTGATCCGTGCCTGGCGGCGAGCTCGCACGCTACATGGTCTCCTGGCGTTTCAGCGTTCGTCTGTCGCCGGTGCGGCAAGCACGACATCATCGATATGGACATCCACTGCCACAACCGACATGCCGACCATCTCTTCGAGTGCGCGCGTGATGGCCGTCTGCAGCTCGCTGCCCAGTTTCAGCATGTTGACCGCCGCATCCGCGATCACGTGGACTTCCACCTGGACGCCTTCATCGGTCACTGCAATGAGGATCCCCTCTTCAAGCGCGGAACCTGCACGCAGCCCGCGCATCCTGGCAGGCAGGACCGCCAGGCGCTTCACCCCGCGCTGATCGAGGGTTGTCTGGCGCACGATCGTCGTCAGAACCGGCGGTGCAATCGTTACTCTGCCTTGTACTTCGTCCATGGTTCTCCTCTACTGCATCACCAGGCCGCCATCCACGCTCAGAACCTGGCCCGTGATGAATGCGGCGCGGTCGGACGCCAAAAACGTGACCGCGTGAGCGATCTCCTCTGGCCTGGCAAAGCGGCCCAACGGCGTCATGGCAATCGCGGTGTTCTTCTGCTCCGGCGTTAGAACGTCGGTGAGGGCGGTGGGCACAAAGCCAGGGGCAACGGCATTGACAGTGACATTGCGCGGGCCGACTTCCTTCGCCAGGGACTTGGTGAATCCTATCAGCCCTGCCTTGGATGCGGCGTAGTTTGTCTGGCCTGCCTGTCCGGCCAGCCCTGCGACGGACGTGATGTTGACGATGCGGCCGTAGCGCTGTTTGAACATCGGACGAAGCGCGGCCTTGCAGCAGTTGTACGCGCTCTTCAGGTTCGTGCTGAGAACGACATCCCAGTCTTCCTCGCTCATCATCAGCAACAGCATGTCGCGCGTCGTACCGGCGTTGTTGATGAGGATGTCGAGCCGGCCAAAGCGATCGACCGTCTCCTTGATCAGCCGCTGTGCAGCGGCCAGTTGGCTGACATCGGCCTGGAGCGGGATCGCGGTGCCGCCCGCGTCGACAATCGCGGCGACCACCTGCTCCGCGCCCGAGCCGCTGGCCCGGTGATTGACGACCACCGTGGCTCCGTTGGCAGCAAGATCGAGCGCGATTGCGGCGCCGATTCCCCTCGACGCACCCGTCACTACGGCGATTTTGCCCTCAAGCATGCGATGGAACCCTCACGAGGCCTGCAAGGCCAGTTCGATGTCTGCCGGCGTACGGAGAGCGGCTGTCCCCGCATCCGGCGCGATCCGCTTGACCAGGCCGGTCAGCACGTCGCCGGGGCCGACTTCGACGAAGCGTGTCGCGCCCATCTCCTGCATCTTGTGCACCGAGCCGGTCCACTGCACGCTGCCCGTCAGCTGGCCGACCAGTTCGTCGCGGATCTCCGCGGGCGTTTCAAGCGGACAGGCCGAGAGGTTGCCGACCACCGGGCCGAGCGGCGCCCTGAAGCGGGTGGCTGCCACATGATGGGCAAACTCATCGGCGGCAGACGACATCAGGACCGAATGCGCCGGGATGCTGACGGCAAGTGTCCTCGGCCGGCCGCCGGCCTCCCGGGCCAGTTCCATCAGGAGCGCGACGCCCTTGGCGCCGCCGGACACGACGACCTGTCCCGGCGCATTGTAGTTGGCGACCTGTACGACGTCATTTGTCTCCGCCTCGGCCCGCGCACACAGCGCAGCGACGAGCGCGTCATCCAGCTTCAGGATGGCGGCCATGCTGCCCGGCCTGGCGGCTCCGGCGCGCGCCATCAGCTCGCCGCGGATGCGGGTCAGGCGCACGGCGTCGGCGAACTCGAGTGCACCGGCCGCAACCAGTGCGCTGTACTCGCCGAGGCTGTGGCCCGCAACGCAGCACCAATCCGGTGTGCGGCCCGATGCGCTGGCGAACGCCCGCCACGCCGCGATGCTTGTCGTCAGAAGGGCAGGCTGTGCGTTGCGTGTTTCGGTCAGTGCTTCGCTCGGACCCTGGAAGCAGAGCTGTGACAACGAGAAGCCGAGGATCGCATCCGCTTGGGCGAAGGTCTCGCGCGCGATCTCGTAGGCGTCTGCCAGGAGTTGGCCCATGCCGACGGTCTGCGAACCCTGACCCGGGAAGATGTAGGCGGTGTTAGAGATCGGTCCGGACATCGATGGCTTTCGTTTCAGGCTAGACAGAAAGGGGACATGGGCAGCAATTCCCAAGTCCCCCTCACGACCCGTTGGGTCACCTTACACAGGAAGCGCAGAGATGAGCTGCGATGGCGCAGTCACCTTACTTCTTTTCGGCCTCGACATCAAGGACGGTCTGACCGTGGTAGGTGCCGCAGTCAGGACAGGCGTGGTGAGGTAGACGCATGCTTCCGCACTGCTTGCATTTGACAAGGTGCACAGGCTGGAGCGCATCTTGGGCGCGGCGCCGATCGCGGCGACCCTTGGACAACTTACGTTTTGGATGAGGTGGCACTTTCAGATACTCCTTCAGACATTAGTTCTTCAACAAATCGGCCAGGCTACTCCAGCGCGGGTCGATGTCGGGTTTACAATCACAGGTTGTTTCGTTGAGATTGGCGCCGCATTCCGGACAGAGTCCCCGGCAGTCCTCGCTGCAAACAACGTGCAAGGGCAGGGCCAGCAGGACGTCCTGCCGCACCACTTCGCTCAGATCCAGAATGTGGTGCTCGTCGATCCACAGAGCCTGATCTTCTTCCTCTGGCTGGACCGGCTTGCCCGTCAGGATGTCGAGCGTCGGCACGAATAGCTCTTCCAGCTCGATCTCCAGCGGGACCACCACGGGCGAAAGGCACCGGGCGCACTGCACGAGCGTCTCGCCGGTCAGCTCACCGTGGACCAGGATGCCCTGGTTCGTGCGCATCAGGCGAACCGCGCCGGCAATGACCGAAGCTTCCTCGTCCTCAGCCATCCCGAGTTCGGACGACAGATGACGAAGGTTGGCGGTGACGTCCACGTGCCGATACGACCCGACCGGGTCCTTCATCAGCTGCGCGACGTTGAAACTCAGATTGTCAATCACCGTGAACCCACTTGCAGTCTCCGTGCCGCTCCGTCGTGCAATTGGAGAACTGCTCGGCGCGCAGAAGTCGACGGGCCAGCGCCAAGCGGTTATTATAGGTTAGAGGCCATCCTCTGTCAAAAAACGCCTCTGGTTTACCTCTCGGACGGAGCCTCATCCGTTGCGCCGCCGGCGCCTTGCTGCCGGGTGAGCGCTCGTTGGCCCGCCTGCACCTCGCGCAGGACGCGCATGAGGCGCGCTTCCATCATGGAGAACTGGTTCATGACGTATTGATCCGTGTCGGCACGCAGCTGGGCTGCCGTCTTCTCCGACTCGGCGATGATGTCCCTGGCCCGCTGGCGCGCCGCCACCACGACTGTCTGATCGTCCAGGCGTGTGCCTGCCTGCGCATGGGCATCCTCGACGATTCGCCGTGCCTGTGCGCGCGCATCGGAGAGGATGCGTTCGCGCTCGCCGGTGAGGCGTTGCGCCTCATGCTGGCCGTCCGGAAGTGCCGCCCGCATCTCCTCGACCAGGTGACGCATCGCGCCCTCATCGATGAGCAGCTTCCCGCCGACGGGCATGCGCATGGCATTATCGACCAGTCTTTCGAGTTGTTGTATGAGAGACTGCATGGTCACTCCTAGTTCAATCGCGTGATGTGCGGATGGGCACGGAGCTTTCGCCGGCCAGGTCGAGGCCATCGAATCGGGCGCGCAGTGCGGCACGGACCGGATCGGGCGCCAGTCCCTCGATCTCGCCCCCAAGGAGTGCGACTTCCTTCAGGATCGACGAGCTGAGGTAAGCATACGTCAGGCTTGTCATCAACGAGACGAATTCGACATCGGGCGCCAGCTTCTTGTTCGTCAGTGCCATCTGGAATTCAAACTCGAAGTCCGAGATGGCGCGCAGGCCGCGCACCATGACCGTCGCTCCGATCTCACGCGCAAAGGCTACCGTGAGGCCGCGGTACGGCTCGATGCGAACATTGGGGATGTGAGCCAGCGACTCCCGCGCGAGGGCCACTCGCTGGGGCGTGTCGAACGTCAGCGTCTTGGGCGGGCTGTCGTAGATGCCGATGACGAGCTCGTCGAACAGCCGGGCTGCGCGAGCCGCGATGTCGACGTGGCCGTTATGGATCGGATCAAACGTGCCTGGATACAGGGCTCGAATCATGGTGTTCTCGCTGCGCTCCGTTCAACTCACATCGGTGTTGCTGCGCCAGAAGTCCGCCATCCGCTCTGCCAGCGGAGCGTGCTCGGGCAGCGATAAGTCAGGGTCGGCGTCAAACAGCGCCCGCGCCGCGCCGCGTGCATCCTCCAGGGTGCGGAGGTCGCTCAACCGCGCTGTCTCGAGCGGCGGCAGGCCGCTCTGGCGGGTGCCGAAGAAGTCACCGGGCCCGCGCAGGTCCAGGTCGATCTGGGCCAGTTCAAATCCATCCAGCGTTTGCTCCACGGCGTGAAGGCGCCGGACACCCTCTCCCTCGGCAACATCGGAGATCAGGATGCAGTAGGACGGGTATTCCCCGCGGCCCACGCGGCCGCGGAACTGATGCAGTTGCGCCAGGCCGAAGCGTTCGGCGCCCTCGATCACGATCACGGTGGCATTCGGTACGTCGATCCCCACCTCGACGACCGAGGTGGCGACCAGCACATCGAGTTCGCCGTTCCCGAAGGCGCGCATGACCGCGTCTTTCTCGTCGTTCTTGAGCCGGCCATGAAGCAGGCCGACTTTCAGGTCCGGGAAGATGGTCGTACTCAGCCGCGCATGTTCCTCCACCGCCGCCTTGGCATCGGTGGCCTCAGACTCCTCCACAAGCGGATAGACGATGAATGCCTGCCGTCCCTCACCGACCTGTCGCTGGATGAAGCTGTAGGCGCGCTCGCGCTGGGTCGAGGCCAACCACTTCGTGCGGATCGGGGCACGGCCTGCAGGCATCTCGTCGATGACCGAGACATCCAGATCGCCGTACAGCGTCAGGGCCAGCGACCGCGGGATGGGCGTGGCGCTCATCACGAGCATGTGCGGTTGGGTGCCCTTCTGGCGTAGCGCGGCGCGCTGTGCCACTCCGAACCGATGCTGCTCATCGACGACCGTGAGAGCCAGGTCCTGGAACTCGACGTCTTTTTGGATGAGCGCGTGGGTGCCAACGGCGATGTGCGCCGCTCCCCTTGCCAGGGCGTCGAGGGCCTCCTGGCGCTCGCCGGGCGGCATGCTGCCGGTCAGGAGCAGGACCCGCACGGGCTCGCCGGTCTGTGGGTGCGTGAGCGAGCCGAACATCCGGCCCAGGGAGCGGGCATGCTGCTCGGCCAGGATCTCCGTCGGCGCCATGATCGAACCCTGAGCGCCGTTGGCGACCGCGGTCCACAGCGCGGCCGCCGCGACGGCCGTCTTCCCTGAGCCCACGTCTCCCTGCAGAAGCCGGCCCATCGGCTGTTCCCTGCGGAGGTCACCCAGGATGTCCTGCAGTGCGCGAGCCTGGGCGCCGGTGAGCGCGTAGGGCAGGACTCCCAGGAACTGCTGCACCACTTCAGGAACGGCGTGCAGCGGCTTGGCGGGCACGCCCTGGAACTGGCGGCGCGCGGCCAGTACGCCCAGCTGCAGCAGCAGAAACTCGTCGAAGCTCAGCCGCCGGAGTGCGGCACTGAGTTGCTCCTGGTTGTCCGGGAAGTGCGTCTGCGAGATGGCCTGCGCCAGGGTCATCAGCCCATGATCCTGCCGGATGCGCGCGGGCAGGAAGTCCGGCAGGTCCTCGCCCCAGGCATCGAGCGCCAGGTTGATGACGTTGCGCAGCCAACGGACAGAGAGACCCTCGGTCAGCGGATAGACGGGCACCAGTCGCCCGGTGTTCAACATGGCGCGATCCAGGGCCTCGAACTCCGGATTGCGCATGACGATATCGCTCCGATAGGCGTCGATCTTACCGCCGAAGGAATAGGCCTGCCCCACGCGCAACTGCCGCTCGACCCAGGGGTTGAACCAGGTGACCTGCAGCTCTCCGGTGCCATCGCCCACGCGCGCGACCACGATCTTGCGATCCTGGCCGATCTCCCGGGCCTTGACGTCCCAGACAGTGCCGATCACGGTCGCTTCGGCGCCGATCTTGAGTTGGTTGATCGTGCGCAGCTGGCTGTAATCGTCGTAGCGTCGCGGCAGAAGGTACAACAGATCCCGAACCGTCGTGACCCCTAATTTGGCGAGCTTGGTTGCGAATGCCGGGCCGACGTTGGGGAGGCGGATGACCGGTGCATCCAGGCCTGGCGCGGCCGGCCGCGGTGTCTGCCTGGCTTCGACCCGCGCTGACGCGCCGGCCTCCGTGCGGGGTCTGGCCGGCTGGCTCTCCGGCGCCTTGTCGTCGACGCGGGCGACAGCAGGTGCGGGCGTGGGAACGAATGGCTCCTCGTACGGCCTGGCGCCTGTGCTCCGAACGTCGGGGGGCCGGGCCTCAGCGGGCCGAGTGTCGGGGGGCCGAGCGTCGGGGGGCCGAGCATCGACCGGCATCGACGCCGGCTTGCTGGGCGCAGGCACGAGCGTGTCCGGAGCACCGCCCCTGGGCTTCTCCACCAGGTGGGGCGCATGCCCTTCATCCCCGATCGCTGTGGCAGAGGACGCAGCCTCTTCCCCGGCCGGCGCAGGAGCGGAAGCCGGCTCCGCTTCGATGGCATCGGCGGGAGGCCGCCCTGCCTCGCCCGCGCGGCGTGCGCGGGTTACGATGGCTTCCAGCACGCGCTCGCGCGCGGGACGATCATCTACGGCCGCATAGCCGAGCAGGAGAGAGACGATCTCGCTGACCGCTGCCTGATCGGGCACCTCGGCGTATGCGTCACTCTCCCATCGGCTGGCAAACTTGTCGAGGCCGCCGATGACGGCCTTGTTCCGGTAACCTTGTTTCCGCTCCAGCTCCAACACCTTGAGCAGGCGCGTGATCGCATTATCCATGATCACCCGATCCCATCATCGACTTCCTTCGTACACCATCACACCCAGCGCCCGTGGTCCGACATGCACGGCAAGGGAAGGCGGATAGCCTACCACCGGGAAGTCGCGCTTCGGAAATGCCTCTTCAAGCCGCTCCAACAACTGAGCCGCTTCGTTCTCGAATCCCGTCTCGACGACGAAGAGCTGTTCGATGCGCGAAAACTCGATGACAAAGTCGTACAGCTTGTCCACCGCGCGGGCATAGCTGCGTACCTTCTCCATCGGAATCAGATCCCCGTCCTCCATGGTCGCCAGTGGCTTCAGGCCCAGCATCGTCCCCAGGGTGGTTTGTGCCGGTCCCAGGCGCCCCCACGCCTCAAGATAGGACAATGAGTCCGAGAAGAACATAGCGTACATGTGGGGAATCATGCCGCGCACGATCTTGACGATCTCTGCTTGCGATGCTCCGCCCAGGGCCGCCTCAGCTGCAGCCTCAACGATCACGCCGAGTGCTGCCGAGGTGGTCTGGGTGTCCAGGACGATGATGCGCTGCCGCCCCATGAATCCGGAGGATGCCCGGCGGGCGATGTCACCGATGTCATGGAGCGCGCTGGAGGTATGAATACACACCACGCTGTCTGTGACCTGCCCCAGGCGTGCAAACACCTGCTGCACCTGAGGGACAGTCGGCGTTTCGATCCAGCCGCTCTTGTTGTCCGCCGCAAGCCGGCGCATGAACGCGTCGTCCACCTGGTTCATTCGTTCCGGGTACGCCAGTTGGCCGGAACGCACGATTAGGGGCAGCACCTCGATACCGAGGCGCTCTCGCGAGTCGGCCTGGGGCAGATATGCGCTGCTATCCGTAACTATTTTGACCTGTGCCACTGCGCTCCTCGCGTCTCTACTCAGCCGAGATGATGAAATGGTAAAATGGCTGTCCGCCCTCGACAACTTCGATTTCCTGCTGGGGATACAGCTCGCCCAACTCGTCCTTCAGTTCTTCCGCCTGTGCAGCGGACACCGGCCCGCCATAGTAGATCGTGATGACCTCCAGATCGACCGCCTCCATCTGTTCCAGCAGTTGGCGAACCACATCGGTGGCATCTTCGCCCTTCGCGGTCAGCTGGTCGTTGAGGAGGCCAATCATCTCCCCCGCACGGACTTCGATGCCATCGAAGTGGGCGTCCTGGACCGCGACAGTCACCTCGCCGGTCTCAACATTCTTCAGCGCGGCGGTCATGTACTGCAGGTTGTGCGCCAGCTCGCTGTGCGGATTGAGGGCCAGCAACGCACTGATGCCCTGGGGGATGGTCTTGCTGGGCACCACGACCACGTCCTTGCCCTCGTCCGATGCAAAGGCCTGGGCCTGGCTGGCAGCCATGAGGATGTTGCCGTTGTTGGGCAGCAACACGATCTTGTCCACCGGCAGCGCGCGGATAGCGTCAAGGAGGTCCTGCGTGCTGGGGTTCATCGTTTGGCCGCCCGCTATGACGCAATGGGCGCCAAGGCTTCTGAAGATGCGGGCGAGTCCTGCGCCGGGCGCCACTGCGATCACGCCGGGACCGTCTATGGGGCCGGCTTCGCACGGACCGGTCGGGCCCTCATCCGCAGCCTCAGCAACCTCGAAACGTGGCGGGACGGGGTCGAAGCCGGCCGGCATGTCAGGAATGGACATGTCGTCCATGTTTTCGACGACCACATCCGTGACGAACCCGAGGCTGATCGCGTAGGTCAGCGCCACGCCAGGGTCCGGCACATGCACGTGAACCTTGACGAGGTTCTGGTCTCCCTCGACGAGCGGGCAGTCTCCCATGGCCGTGATCCGGTCCCGGATGCCGTTCACGTCCAGGTCCTTTCCTTCGACCAGGAACTGAACATCGAAACCGTACACCAGTGCCGGAAGGTCACGCGCGCCCTTTGCCGCACGGGGCGCCGCCGCAGGCTCTGCCTCGACCGCTACGAAAGCGGTCGTTACGTCCGCTCCGGTGATCAGGCGATAGAACCCCTCCAGGATGAAGAAGAGGCCTTTGCCCCCGCTGTCGACCTTTCCTGCCTGCGCCAGCACCGGCAGAAGATTCGGCGTATTGGCGACAGCGCGATCTGCGGCGAGCACGGTCTGGTGCAGCACGTGACCCAGGTCCTGGTTCAACTGGGCCGCGCTCTCGGCGGCCGCGGCCGCCTCCCGGGCCACCGTGAGGATGGTGCCTTCCACGGGCCGGTTGACGCCCTTATATGCGATGCGACTCCCCTCGGACAGCGCGGCAGCAAACCCCGCGCCGGTCAGGACGCGGCTGTCCGCGAGATCTTTGGCCATGCCGCGCAGGATCTGCGAGAGAATGACTCCTGAATTGCCGCGCGCGCCCATCAGCGCGCCATGTGCCGCGGCCTTCGCCGCTGACCCGACGCTCGTGATGTGCTCGTCCGTGACCTCGCGACAGGCCGACTTCATCGTCAGCAACATGTTGGTGCCGGTGTCGCCGTCGGGCACCGGAAACACATTCAGCGCGTTGACGATCTCATGGTGACGATCGAGCCAGGATTGAGCGGCGCAGAGCAATTCGCGGAAGCGCGCACCGTCCACAGGGGGTGTATCGTGCCCGCTTGCAGCATCCGATGTGCCAGCACCCGGCTGGATAGGTTCGTTCATCAATGCCAACTTATGACTCCTCGAGGTACGGAATCGTTCGACAGATCGTCAGTCGCCCTCGCCAGGCATGCGCAGGCCCTGGACATGCACGTTGACTTCAGCGACAGGCACGCCCAAGGTTTGCTCGAGTGCGTATTGCACGCCGTGCATGACTCCGTGCGCCACCTCGGAGATCCGGGTGCCGTATTGGACGATCACATAAAGATCCACGCTGATCTGGCCGTCGCGCACACGCACGTCGACGCCTCGGCCCCAACGATCCGGCTGGAGCAGGTCAGCGATGCCGTCGATGAGATTCCTGTTCGCCATGCCCACGACGCCGTAGCACTGGAGCACGGCCTGGCCAGCGAGGGTCGCGATTGCCTGGGGCGCGATCTCGATTCTGCCCTGTCTGTTGTCCTCAGTCATACCCTACCCTTTCTGAAGTTACCCTCAGTTTTGCACAACTCGCCCAGGTATGTTACTATTCGTTCACTTGTGGCCGGGCCCCCTTGGATTGGCTCGGTCAACTTATGTCAGGACGACGAGCAATACTGGGGGTATCGTATGGCCAAGTGTGAAGTATGCGGCAAGGGGCCACAGTTCGGTCACAACGTCAGTCACTCTATGCGTCACACCAATCGACGCTGGAACGTGAATGTTCAGCGCATGCGCTTGCCGGTGAACGGCGTCGAGCGCAAGGTCTACATCTGCGCTCAATGCATCAAGACGTTGCGAAAGCCTGATTGACGTCTCTTCTGCGGCAATCGTGAGCATGCGGCCGGCGACCTCGCCGGCTGTTTGCTTTTAATGAGCCCGGCGCCCCGCGCCGCCCTAAGCTGCCTGGCGCAGCGCGGCCATGGCCGCGGCAACGCCCGCCTGGTGCCGGAATACGGCCGTCCCGGCCACCAGGACATTGGCGCCGGCTGCCACAGCCGCAGGCGCCGTGTCTACATCGATGCCGCCGTCCACCTCTATGTCGATGTCGAGTCCCCTTGATTGGATCGTCTGCCGCAGGCGCGCGATCTTGTCGGTCATGGTCGGGATGTAGCGCTGTCCACCGAAGCCCGGATTGACAGACATGATCAGTACCTGGTCCACGTAGGGCAGGATCTCTTCAAGGGTGTTGAGAGGCGTGGCGGGGTTGAGCGTAATGCCGGGCCGGGCACCCGATTCCCGGATCTGCTGGACGGCACGGTGCAGGTGGGTGCACGCCTCGACATGAACGGTCAGGATGGATGCGCCCGCGCTGATGAAGTCGGCGATGTACCGCTCCGGCGCGGTGATCATGAGATGGACGTCGAGCGGCAGTTGCGTGATTTTTCGCAGCGCTGCGACGACGGGCAGCCCGATGCTGATGTTGGGCACGAAGACGCCGTCCATGACATCAACGTGCACGTAGTCTGCCCCGCCGGCCTCGATGGCGCGGATGGCGTCGCCCAAATACGCAAAATCAGCCGCAAGGATTGATGGCGCGATCTTAATCACGATTCCCTCTGTGGCGATCACACGTCGTTGGGCGTCGCTTACTGGTGTTCCGTTCAAGGTAGGAGCCGGGCAGTCGTCCGGCTCAAGGCTCGCACAATCATACAATGGAACGGACCAGAGCGCAAAGACTCCGGCACTTTCTTCACGGCATCGTCCAGGGCATCCGCGTCTACCTTGGTCTCCTTGACGATCGAGTTGGCGGCGCGAAACTTTTGCGGAGATCGGCCGTAGAGAATATCAGGTGAGACAGATTGACGGCGAGCGCGCCGTTCGATGACAGAACCACCGGGAGGAAGCAATGACGGAAGAGCTGAAGCCTGAGGAGATCCTGAGCGAAGCGCCCGCGAGCGAGGGAGTGCGCGAGGATCGTGCCATCGTCAACGAACTTGAGAAGCTGGGCAAGCAACTCATCGGCGCCGCCAAGGCGGCCTGGGAGAGCGACGAGCGACGCAAACTGCAGGACGAGATCGCAACCGGCATCCAGAAGATCGGCCAGGAGCTGGGCGTGACGCTGGAGAAGGCGACCGAGAGCGACCAGGTGCAGGAGATCCGCACGCGTGCGGGCAAGGTCGCCACCGAAATGCAGCAGACCGACGTTGTCGAGGAAGTCCGTAAGGGGCTGCTGGTAGGCCTCGAAGCCATCAATCGGGAGCTGAGCAAGCTGCTCGATCGTCTCGAAACGAAGCCGGCCCCGGTCGAGGCGGTGGAGGATGCAGCAGAGGCGGTTGAGGATGCGGTGGAGAAGGCCGCGGATGCGATCGAAGAGAAGGTCGCTGACGTCGTCGAGACCCTGACGCCGCCGGACGCGCCTGCAAACTAAGAACCGCGCGCCGCTCAGGACGCGCCGCAACCGCATGGGGCCAGCAGACCCGCAGCAAGATGTGGCTGTCCGAAAAGTCGGTCACTGCGACTCCTCTCCACTGTATGTAGTACCTTGTGCTATGCCAAAACACTACATATTGTGGGTCGGCCGCCGTGATCTCGCCTTTTCGGACAGCCCGTGACAGGCCGGACGAGCGTGCATCAGCACGCTCGTTCTGTTTCAGCCGCCGTCAGGTGCGGCAGGCGTCCCGGACTGCTCCTCAGCCATCTGCTCGAAGACGTTCCAGGTTGCGCGGGCCAGCTCCTGCATGGTGGGGTTGGAGTAGTGCCACTCCAGCCAGTGTGGGCGGAAGAGAAACACGGACAGGACGTAGGGGCCGGCCGGTCCCCAGATCGCGGCAACATCGCCGTGCGTGTCGGGCACGTAGCCGTGCTTATGAACCGCGTGCGCGTCCTCCGGCAGGCCGCCGACCAGCAGCTCCGTCATCTCATTGTACGACATGAACTTCAGCGCTTGCTGGCACTCTTCCGGCGTGACCGCATCGCCGTAGACCGCGATCATGGTGCCGCCCCCCTCGCTGCATTCCACGAGCATCTGTAACGCACTGCCGATCTCCCGCGGCGTCGTCTGCATGTACGGGTCAGGCTGCGTGTTGATGTCCGTGCGCTGGTTCGCCTCGGTCACGATGCGGGGCGCGACGGCCATCTGTCGGTCGTAGGGGGTCGCCATGAACGTGTTCTTCATGCCCAGCGTCTTGAAGGCCCGATTCATCTCGGCAACGCCGGCGTTCCAATCGCCATCGCCAACGATTCCCAGCATCAGGTTGGCGGTGAAGTTGCCGCTGTACGTCATCGTCTCGCTGATGATCTTCGTGGTGTCGATGCCGGGTGGGCCGTCGAGCTTGCGATATACCTGGGCCAGGATCGGTATCTTGAGGGTGCTGGTGCCGGCGTACGCGACGTCGGCGTTGATGGCAACCTCCTGGCCGCTGGGAACGTGATGCAGCCACACGCTGCTGATGCCGGGGAACTCATCCAGTATGGCCTGGAGCAGCGTGCCCAGTGCCGTCACGTCGATTGGCAGGGGGGGCGTCTCGACGACAGGCAGGGTCACCGACCGATTTGATGGCTTCGCCAGCCCGGCCAGGATCGCCGCCCTGGCAGCTTCCTGGTCCAGGTGCGTCCCCGGTTTGCCCGGCGCCAGGGTCAGGGTATCCAGGACGGGCGTGGGTGCGCCGGGCGCGCGGTCGTAGCTGGCCGCGATATCGGCCAACCAGCGCTGCAGCGCGCCCTCATCGTAGCGGAATGCCAGGGGGATGTCGTACGTGCGCGGGATGCGCTCCAGGGAATCCTCGACAAGATAGCGGATGAGGTGGCGCGGCAGGTCGAGTGCCTGTGCCTGCTTGATCATGGCGTGCGTGTCGACCCGAAAGCCCACCGTCTGAGGGCGCAGCACCGTTCGCTGATCTGCGTAGAAGACCTCGAGCGGCTCTTCCAGACCCCGCGACAGGGATGCGGTCGCCTCATTCTCCGTGGCGCCATGGACCTCGAGGCCGCCGATCGTCACCCACGCAGGCACGATGCCGGCCGTGCGCCGGTAGCGGATGTAGGGCAGCGAAAGGAGTGCGACCGCGACGAGGACCAGGATCAGCAGAACGCGAAGGATCCTATGCATTTACTCCCACTCAATGGTGGCCGGCGGCTTCGAGCTCACGTCGTAGACGGCCCGGTTGACGCCAATCACCTCGTTCACGATCCGGTTGCTGATCCGCGCGAGGACATCGTATGGCAGCCGCGCCCAATCCGCGGTCATGAAATCGTCCGTCGTCACCGCGCGGATGGCCGCGGTGTCCGCATAAGTGCGGCCATCGCCCATCACCCCGACGGAGCGCACCGGCAGCAGGACCACGAACGCCTGCGAGACCGAGCGATACAGGCCGACCGAGCGCAGCTCCTCCAGCAGGATGGCATCGGCATGACGCAGTGTTTCGAGGCGTTCCTGCGTGACCTCACCGATGATGCGAATGGCCAGTCCGGGACCGGGGAACGGATGCCGCCAGACGATTTCCTCGGGCAGCCCGAGCGCCTCGCCCACCCCGCGCACTTCATCCTTGAACAGCGTCCGCAGGGGTTCGATCAGCTTGAAGTGCATGTCTTCGGGTAGCCCGCCGACGTTGTGATGCGTCTTGATGGTGCGCGCTGTGCGCTGCTCCCCGCGGCTCGCGGATTCGATCACATCCGGGTAGAGCGTGCCCTGGGCCAGGAAGGCGGCGCGCTCCTGGCCATCGGTGGCAGCCTGGGCGGCCGCGGCCTCGAAGACACGAATGAAGCGAGCTCCGATGCGCTTTCGCTTCTGTTCCGGGTCGGTCACCCCGCGCAGGTCGGCCAGGAAGTCCGCTGCCGCGTCGACGGTGATCAGCCGCATGCCCAGGTGGCGCTGGAAAGTCTCGATGACCTGGCCCGCCTCTCCCTGGCGCAGCAGGCCGTGGTTGACGAACACACAGCTCAACTGATCGCCGACCGCGCGGTGCACCAGGCTGGCCGCAACGGCCGAATCGACGCCGCCGCTGAGACCACAAACGACGCGGCCGTCCCCGACCTGCCGCCGGATCTCGTCCACGGACTCATCGATCACGTTGGCCGCAGTCCAGTCAGGGCGACAGCCACAGACGTCCAGCACGAAATTGCGCAGGAGATTCCTGCCCTGGGGTGTGTGCTGCACCTCGGGGTGGAACTGCACGCCGTAAATGCCGCGTGACGGATCACCCATGGCCGCCACCGACGAGGGCGTCACCGCAAGCGGGACGAAGGTCGAAGGCAGGTCGATGACGTGGTCCCCGTGGCTCATCCAGACGCGCATCTCCAGCGGAAGGTCGGCCAGGAGGGGGGCATCCTCTGAGATGACCGTGACTTCCGCCTGGCCGTATTCGTGCCTGGCCGAGGCGTCGACGCGGCCACCCAGCTCGTGAGCCAGCAGCTGCATGCCGTAGCAGATGCCGAGGACCGGCTTGCCAGACTCGAGGACGAAATGGGGCAGCGTGGGTGCATCGGGCGAATACACGCTGGCGGGTCCGCCGGACAGGACATAACCGCGCGGCGCCAGCCGGGCGAACCGCTCGACGGGCGCGTCCCAGGGGATCAACTCGCAGTAGACGTGCAGTTCACGGATCCGCCGGGCGATGAGTTGCGCAGTCTGCGAGCCGTAGTCGAGGACGGCGATGGCGTCGTGTGTCATTCTTCGAGCGTGATCTTGCCGTTTTCCATCGAGGCGATCACGGCCAGCGTCTCGATGGGGACGTTCAGGTCAGCGAGCGCCTCGCGACCGCCCTCGAAGCGCTTCTCGATGACCGCACCGATGGCGATCAGCTGTGCGCCGGCGTTCTGGACGAGGCGCACCAGGGCCCGGATCGTCTCCCCGCGCGCCAGGAAGTCATCGATCACCAACACGTGGTCGCGCGGGCCCAGAAACTCGGGCGATACCATCAACTCGGTCATGACGCCCTTCGTGTGAGAGGGGGCTGACGCGGTCATGGCGTTAGGATGCATCGTGACCGGCTTTGTCTTGCGCGCATAGACCACAGGAATCCCGAGCGCCAGCGCAGTCGTCAGCGCGGGCGCGATGCCGCTGATCTCTGCGGTGACGATCTTGTTGGCCCCGAGATGCGCGAACCGGGCCGCGAGCGCGCCGCCGACGGCCAGCATCAAGGCCGGATCGACCTGGTGATTGATGAAGCTATCGACCTTGAGAATGCCCTTGCCAAGATTCACGCCGTCGCGGCGAATGCGATCTTTTAGAAGTTCCATCAGCATCCCTCTCCCGAATGAGCTTCGATCATTCTACGATCTGTACAGCAAATCGGCAAAACAGACGGCGGAGTTGGCCCTCAGCGGGGCGACTCGGTCCTGCGCCAGTGGATTTCGGGCCGGCGCCAGTTGCGGATCCGCCATGCCCAGCCGGCGGGGTAGCCGGCCATCTTCGCCAGGTCGCCCAGGGCGCGAATGTAGGGCACCAGCGCCACAGCATGCAATCGTTCGCGGGGCGACAGCGCGGGCAACTGCCGGCGCAGGCGGCGGTAGGGGGTCCTGCAATAGGCCGCAGCGCCGCCCGCGAGGCCTGCCAGCCACCAGGGCCGATGGATAATGCTCAAGACAACCAGGATAGGGAAAGCGACCAGGTAGGTGCCGTACCGGATGGCATGCCGCGTGCGCCACAGGTCGGCCTTGCCGTCCCCGCGCGCGTAGCGGTAGTACTGCTTCGCGAAGGCCTTGGCGGTGCTTCGCGGGCGGAAGTGCACCAGCGCGGCGGGCGCCCAGGCGAACTTGCCCACCTCCTGGCGCAGCCTGAGGTCGAAGATCAGGTCCTCGCAGTAATCCAGCCACTCGGGATACCGGCCCGCTGCCTCCCAGGCGGCCTTGGTGAAGGCGACGGATCGGCTCGAGGGGAGGAACGTGCCCGGGTCGATGTCCTCCACGTCGGGCAGGACCGTCGCGCCCATGGCGATCTCGAAGGTGCTGTGCGGATCGCTCGCAAAGAAGCCCGCACAGACCTCCGCCTCACCCTGCAGCAGTGGGCGCACCAACTCCTCCAGCCACTGCGGCTCCAGCCAGACCCCCGCGTCGGTCGCCGCGATGATCTCCCCCGTTGCTGCGGCGATCGCCGCATTCCTGCCCTGCGAGATGTTCGCGCCCGGTTTCACCAGGACGCGCATCGGCAGCCGGTCGTCGTATTCCCTCAGAACTGCCACCGTATGGTCGCGCGACCCTCCATCGACGATCACGAACTCTTCCGGCTGCCTGGTCTGGGCCACCATGGAATCCATCAGCCGCCGGATCGAATCGCCCTCGTTGAGGACCGTGCAGATCACTGAGACGCGCATCGCAGATCAACCTATCGGGTAGGGTCGTTACGGTCTGTTTGACCGAGTGGGTTATAATGATAAGGCAAAGCTGGCTTATGGGCAATGTAGCAATTGAGGAGAAAGATGATGGCAAAGAAATCGAAGCGACAACAGCGATCCGAGGACGGCAGCACGGCCGATGCACAACGCGATCTGGCCGGTCTTCTGGGCGGCCTGCTGGGAGGCCAGATGCCGCAGGGCGGCCTGACCGGCAGCCAGGCGGGATACGGTCAACCGGGTCAGGCCGGTTCCGGTGGTGGTGAGGTTACGGACATATTGGGTGGCCTTCTCGGGCAGGGCAGCCAGGGAAGCAGCGCTTCAAGTGCGCCCTCGGCGGGCTACTCTCAGCAGGCGCCGAGCAGCGCGGGCGGTGACGACCTGGCAGGCATGCTCGGCAGCCTGTTGGGTGGCGGCGCCAGCGCTCCGCAGCAGCAGATGCCCAGCAGCTCGGGCGGCGGCGAGGACATGATGGGCAGCCTGCTCGGCAGCCTGTTGGGCGGCGGCGCCAGCGCGCCGCAGCAGCAGATGCCCAGCTCGGGCGGCGGCGAGGACATGATGGGCAGCCTGCTCGGCAGCCTGTTGGGC
>CAZMIS010000030.1:0-19216 GCA_964566325.1 uncultured Anaerolineales bacterium | reverse complement strand
TCGATGAACTCTGGGCCAAGGCACAGAACCTGCCCCAAGCCTGAAATGCACCCCATCATTTTTTGGAACTTGACAATGAACAATTGTTCAATATAATGGAGACAGAACAAAGTTTCGTGTTGGAACAACACAGGAGGCTGGACATGACCCTATCCGACCGGCAGTCACGCATGCTTGACTTCATACGGCTGTACCTCGAGGAGCACAGCTACCCTCCGACCATCCGGGAGATCGGCAAGGCTGTCGGCATTCCGTCGACGTCGGTGGTCAAGTACAACCTCGAACGGCTCCAGGAGAAGGACTACCTGGAGCGCAGCCAGGAGGTCTCCCGCGGCCTGCGTCTCAAAAACGGCCCGAACTTCGGGCAGACGGTGGAGGTGCGCAAATTCGGCAATATCGCCGCCGGCCAGCCGTTGGCTGCGTTCGGGCAGCAAGACAATCCGTACGCCGGCGAGACGCTCACCCTGACCGCGGACCTGGTTGGCGATCCCACGGACGTCTACACGCTGCAGGTCCGGGGAGATTCGATGATCGATGCGCTGGTCAACGACGGCGACTGGGTGGTGATCCGGCATCAGACCACCGCGCAGCCGCACGAGATGATCGTGGCCTGGATTCGCGACCGGGAAGAGACGACGCTCAAGTACTACTATCCCGAGGGCGAGCGCGTGCGTCTGCAGCCGGCCAATCCCAAGTATGAGCCGATCTACGTTGCCGCCGACCAGCTGGACATCCAGGGCAAGGTGATTGCCGTCGTCCGCCAGCTGCCCTGACGCCTGCGGCAAGATGGTCCAGCATCCTGTCTCCGCCACCTTGTCCCGCGCGTTCTACGCAGAGGATGCGGTGGCGGTTGCGCGTGCGCTGCTGGGCCAGCGACTCGTGCGCGTCCTCGACGGGGTGCGCCTGGCCGGGCGAATCTGCGAGACGGAGGCCTACCGCGGGCCGGATGACCCTGCGTCCCACGGATACCGCCGCACCCCGCGCAGCAGCATCATGTACGGTCCGCCCGGCATTGCCTACGTCTACTTCATCTACGGGAACCACCACTGCCTGAACGTCGTGACGAACGCCGATGGCGTCTCCGGCGCGGTGCTCCTGCGCGGAGTGATCCCCCAGGCCGGACTGGACGTCATGCGGGCGCGCCGCGGCCCCCTGAAGGCCACGCGCCGGAATCCGCTGGCCGGCCTGGCCGATGGGCCCGGCAAGCTGGCCCAGGCCCTGGGCATCACCCTGGCGGAGAACGGGGTGGATCTCACCCTGCGCGGGGATCTGTTCATCGAGGCGGATGCGCCGGCGCCCGACGACGAGGTCGTGACGACGCCCCGCATCGGCATCCGCGGCGACGAGGAGGCCCGGCTGCGGCCGTGGCGCTTCGTCTGGCAGCCGCGGCGCGATGCGTAGCACCGGGCCGGCGGGTGAACCGGCACAGGGGAAGGAGGCCGGGATGGGACGTGAAGAGCAGGGCGTGGCGGGGAGCCGCCATCGCTACCAGGTGGTGCCGCGCACCCTGTGTTTCGTGCGGCACGGCGACGAGGTGCTGTTGCTCAGGGGCGCGCCGCACAAACGGATCTGGGCCAACCGGTACAACGGGCTGGGGGGGCACGTCGAGCGCGGCGAGGACTTGCTCAACTCGGTGGTGCGCGAGGTGCGTGAGGAGGCCGGGCTGGACGTGCACGACGTGCACCTGGCTGCGGTGGTGCACGCGGACGCCGGCGACGCGCAGACGGGCATCCTGTTCTTCGCCTTCACGGCCTGGGCCGACGGGAAGGACGTCGTCGAGTCACCGGAGGGCAGCCTCGAGTGGGTGCCCGTGAATGATCTGCCCGCGGGGGAAATGGCGTCCGATCTGCCCACCATCCTGCCGCGCATCCTGGCGCTGCCCGCGGGCGCGGCGCCGCTCTTCCTGAGCTATCACTACGACGCGGAGGACCAGCTCATCATGCGTTTCGCGGACCCCGTCTGAGCACGACGCTGGATGCCGGCTCAGGGCTGCACGCGACGGATGAATGTGGTGAGCACCTCGTTGACCGCGGCGGGGTTCTCCATCGGGCTCATGTGGCCTGCGTCCCCGATCACCGCCATGTCCGCGCCCCCGATGCGGGCTGCCATCTTGCGGGCATCTTCCGGCGGGGTCAGCTGATCCTCGGCCCCTACCACGACCAGGCACGGAACAGAAATGGTGGCCAGGGTGGGCACGCTGTCCGGCCGGTCGCGCAGCGCCCCAAGCGCCCCGATCATTCCCAGGGCAGGCTGATCCGCCATCATGGTGCGGACGCGACCGGTGAGTACGCCGTCGCGCAGGCTGACCGGCGCCACGACCTTAGGCAGCAAATCGTCTGCAAGGGCCGGGACGCCCCGCTCGCGTATGAGGGCGATGCCGGCATCCCGGTTCGCGCGGCCGGCAGGGGTGTCCGGCTCCGCACGCGTGTCCAGCAGCGCGAGGCCGGCAACGCGCGCGGCGTGGCGGCGCCACATGGCGAATGCCACATAGCCGCCCATGCTCAGGCCCGCGACGATCGCCTGCTCGATGCCCAGAAGGTCCAGCAGGGCGGCCAGGTCATCCGCGTGCCCTTCCACCGTGTAGGGTCCGGCCGGCGCGTCGGAGCGGCCGTGGCCGCGCAGATCCGGCGCGATCAGCCGGGCCTCCCCTGCAAGTCCCTCCAATTGGGCCGACCACATGCGGCTGTCGAGGGGGAAGCCGTGCACGAGCAGAAGCACCGGCCGATCGACCTGCCGTCGTTCCTGGTACGCCATCGTGATGCCGTTCAATCCGGTCTGCATGGTCCCCTCCCTCATCCATGAGGCCATCCTGGTCGGTGTTCGTGCCTGTCCCGCGGCAAGTATAGCACAGAGCCGTGGTATACTGACGCCTCACGATCGGGAGGAGCGCAATCAGCCATGGCAATTGAGGCACGGGTCGTACGACGGAGTGCAGGTGAACGGCTGGCCATCGTCGAATGTTACGCGGCGATGTTCATGTTGGGGTTCATGATTTCTCTGCTGGGTCCCAGCCTTCCGGGCCTGGCGGAGCGCACCGGCGTCACCCTACCGCAGGCCGGGTTCCTCTTCACCCTGTTCTCGGGCGGCTCGATCCTGGGGACCTTGTTCGTCGCGCCGTTGAACGACCGTCCGATCCGGCGCTGGACCTTTCTGTTCGGTACGCTGCTGATGGCCGCGAGCCTCTATCTCCTCAGCGTCAGCCGCACCTTCCTGCACGCGGGCGCCGCGATGGCGCTGGCCGGACTGGCGATGAGTACTGGGGGAACGGTCCCGAATGCCCTCTTCCTCGACCAGTATCGCGAACGAGCCGGCCGCGCGCTGAACGGGCTGCACATGTTCGCAGGCATCGGGTCCTTCATCGGGCCGTTGGTGACCGCGGTCGTGTACCGCGGCGGAGGCGATTATGCCGTCAGCTACCGGCTTGCCGCGGGCATGATGTTCGCCGTCGCGGTGGTGTGGTTATTTGCGCGGCCGCCCCTGCCCATGCGGCGCGTTGAGGCCCCTGCACGTTCCGGGGGCCGTTGGCTGTGGCCTCTCTTCTTCGTCCTGATCCTGGCGCTCCTCTACACAGGGACCGAGCAGGTGCTCGCCGGATGGCTCTTCACCTACGGTCGCGACGCGCTGAGCCTGCTGGCTCCTACGGCGAGCCTCGCTACCTCCCTGTTCTGGGGGGCGGTGCTGGTGGGACGCCTGACGGCCGTCGCGGCGCTGCGCCGGCTCACCAACGTCAGGCTGGTGCAGGTGTGCCTCATCATGGCGCTGGGCGGCATCGCGCTGATCCTCGGCGGGCGCAACTGGCCCATCCTGTTCTGGATCGGCGTGGCCCTCGTCGGGGCCGGCTTCGGACCGATCTTTCCCACAGGCCTCGTCCTCAGCAGCGAGCTTGCCCCGCAGCGAAGCGGCGCGGTCGCCACCTGGTTTGTCGCCGCCGGCTCGCTCGGTTCGATGATCCTCCCCGCGGTTGCGGGCGGCCTGATCCCCCTGATCGGCATTGCCGGCAGCATTGCGCTCTCTGTCCTTCCTGTCAGCCTCATGTTGTTGACCATGCACTTCATCTCCGCGCGTGCCAGGTGAACGAAGTGTAAGGTTGCGCGCTCGCGCGTTTCACTGCCCTTTCATCTCCTCATGTAATGCTGGATGCAACAATTCAATGGTACCAACGTAATACCTGATGGAACCAAGCTGATTCGACCGGCGTCTGTAGGGCACGAGACCTGAGAGATATTAGGAGCACACATGGACATTCCACTCCTCATTGCGATTCTGGCGTTGCTGACCTGGACCCTGTTGCCCCAGTTGGACCGTTATGCAGACGCGGATACATCGGTCGAAGGCAAACCCTCCCGGCTTCAGCGGCTGGCACGCTGGATCAATAACTGACGGCTTCAGATCGCAAACAAGCGAACCAGGCCTCCGAGGATTCGACACCTCGTAGGTCGATGTCTAAACCTCCGAGGTTTCTAAAACCTCGGAGGTTTCTATTCTAAGGTATACCCCGTCATTGCCAATGCGGGCCGGCTGATGTATCCTCTGCCTGGTTGGCCATCTTCTCAACGTGGAGAACACCCCCATGCGTGAATTCATCGACGGCGCCACTGCGATCGCGCGCGGCGCCATTGACGCCGGCTGCACGTTCTTTGCCGGCTATCCCATCTCACCTGCGACCCCCATCCTGCTCCACATGGTCCGCGAGCTGCCGAAAGCCGGCGGCGTTGCCATTCAGGGCGAAGACGAGATCGCATCCATCGGGATGTGCGTCGCGGCCGCGATGACCGGTGCACGCGCGCTGACTGCGACCTCGGGGCCGGGCATGTCGCTGTACAGCGAGAACATCGGGCTGGCCATCATGGGCGAAGTGCCGCTGGTGATCGTCGACGTGCAGCGGATGGGCCCCGCGACCGGCGGCGCGACCACGCCGGGGCAGGGCGACGTGCAGTTCGTGCGCTGGGGGACCTCCGGCGGCTACCCGATCATCGCGCTCGCGCCCGGCTCCGCGACCGAGTGCTACAGTCTGACGCGCCGCGCGTTCGACCTGGCCGAGCGGTTTCGCTGCCCCGTCTTCCTGCTCACCGACAAGGAGCTGTTTCAGGCGCTGACGACCGTCGACGTCGGGGCGTACGAGCGGCCGCCGGTGCGCGATCGCGTCACCGCGGCTGCGTTGCCACCGGGCGCCCCGGGCCTGCGCGCGGAAGAGACGGTGGTGCCCTACCGTGTCGCCGCGCCCGACGAGATCCCGCCTTATGCACCCATCGGCGGCCCGCATATCGTCCGCTTCACCGGCTCCACCCACGACGAGCACGGCTTCCTCACCAAGGATCCGGTCAAGATGGGCAGCCTGAACGAACACCTGCGGCGCAAGATCGAGGATCACCGCGACGAGATCGAGTCGTGCCGGCTCGACGACGCCCAAGATGGAGCGGGCACGCTGTTCGTGTCGTACGGCATCACCGCGCGCGCGATGGCGGACGCGGTGCTCTCTGCACGTGTGCAGGGCAAGGCGGTGTCGGCCCTGACGGTGCACAGCCTGTGGCCCGTTCCCGAGAACGCCTTGCTGAGCGCAGTGTGGCCGGACCAGGACGAGTCGGAGATACGCCGGGTCGTGGTGGCCGAGCTGAACCACGGCGATTTCCGGCGCGAGGTCGAGCGCGTCATCTACGGCTACGCTGCGCGGCGCCGCTGCGTGGCGCCCGAGATCGCCGGCATCCATCGCGTGGACGGTGAGCTGATCACTCCCGACCAGTTCCTGGCGCAGATCGTGTGAGGCGGATCATGCTGCATACTTATCGTAATGAGCGGGCTTACCCCTTCTGCCCGGGCTGCGGGCACTCGTTGATCCTGAACCATCTGAACTCGGCCTTTGTGACGCTGGGCCTGGATCCGCACCGCATCGCACTGGTCACCGACATCGGCTGCCAGGGCCTGGGCGACCAGTACTTCGTCACCAATGCCTTTCATGGGCTGCACGGACGCAGCCTGACGTATGCAACCGGCATCAAGCTGGCGGACCCGGACCTGAAGGTGTTCGTGCTGATCGGTGACGGGGGCACGGGCATCGGTGGCGCGCACCTGCTCAACGCCGCGCGGCGCAACATCGGCATGACCGTATTGGTGATGAACAACTTCAATTTCGGCATGACCGGCGGCGAGCACAGCGTCACCACGCCGCCCGGCGGCGTCACGGCGACGACGCGCGCGGGCAACCTGGAGCGGCCCCTGGACGTCTGCGCGACGGTGGCGGCGAACGGCGCAGGCTACGTCTGGCGCGGCGCCGCGCAGGACCGGGAGCTGCCGGACATCATCGCTGAGGCGTCCCGCAGCGAGTGCTTTGCCCTGCTGGACATCTGGGAGCTGTGCACCGCGTATTACGTGCCCAACAACGAGTTCTCGCGCACCGCGCTGGTGGCGCTGCGGGAGCAGCTGGGGATGCCGGCGGGCCTGCTGCACCGGGAGGAACGACCCGAGTACGCCCGTGCGGTCCGCGCGGCCAACGAGTCGCTGCGTGGCAAGCCCGTCCTGCCCGTGCGCCCCCTGCCCGCGCAGTTCGGCTCACGGCTCGACCGGGAGTTTCGCCTGGTGATCGCGGGCTCCGCAGGCGGCAAGGTGCGCTCGACCGCGCGCATGGTGGGCGAGGCGGCCATCCTCTCGGGGCTGTGGGCCGCGCAGCAGGACGACTACCCGGTGACGGTGCAGACGGGGCACAGCATCAGCGAGCTCATCTTCAGCCCGAACGAGATCCTCTTCACCGGCGTGACGCGGCCCGATGCACTGGTGCTGGCGACGGAAGACGGGCGCAAGGCATCCGCGCGGTACCTCAAGGCGTTGACCGCGGAGAGCTGGCTCTTCACCACGCCCGAATTCGCGGGCCTGGAGACGCCCGCGACCAAGGTGGTGTTCGACTTCGACGCGCTCGGCATTAAGGGGAGCAAGAAGCAGCTGGCGCTCGTGCTGACGGCCGCCGCGTTGCAACACCTGGGTCTGTTCCCCCTGGAGGCCTGCGTGGCCGCCGCGCGCCGCGGCCAGCGGCCGGAGGTGGCGGAGGAGACGGTGGCAAACCTCCGAGGTCTCAGGCCAACCGCAGGTTGGCACGACCTCGGAGGTTTCTCTTCCGACCAGACCTCCGAGGTTTCGAAAACCTCGGAGGTCTAATCCTGGCAAGATCAAGGAGGCAAACCTATGGAGCAGCGCGCCATTCTTGAGCCGGGCAAGTACTACCACCTCTACAATCGGGGCATCGCCGGAACGAACGTGTTCCTGGAAGTACGCAACTACACCTACTTCTTGAGTCTGTACGCAAGACACGTTGAACCGGTGGCAGAGACCTTCGCCTACTGCCTCCTACGCAATCACTTTCATCTGTTGGTTCGGGTGAAGCCACAAACCTCCGAGGTTTCGGAAACCTCGGAGGTTTCCATCGCGGCATCCCGCGCGTTCTCCAACCTCTTCAACGCCTACGCCAAGGCGATCAACAGGACATTCGGCCGCACGGGCGCCCTCTTCGAACATCGCTTTCGGCGCCTCGAAGTGACGACAGAATCATATTGCATGCGCCTCGTTCACTACATCCATTTCAACCCGCAAAAGCACGGCTTCGTCTCGGACTTCCGAGACTACCCTTACTCGTCGTACCGGTCCCTGCTCTCGGAGCGGCCGACAAGGCTGGACCGAGACCAGGTGCTCGAGTGGTTTGGTGGCCGCCTTGGGTTCGAAAACACACACCAGGCGCTGACCGACGAAACGATGATCAAGGCCTTGATTGCCGAAGACGATCCGTAGGAGATCCTGCTGGCGTTAGGGTTCTCCGGCCATGCATATCATCTGATGATTGGGTGAGACCTTGGCATTTGTATCGATCCCCCAAGACCTCCGAGGTTTCCGAAACCTCGGAGGTCTGTCTCCGTGTTCACTTCCGCGCCACCACGTACGCGGTGACGGTGGGCCAGGGGAGGGCCTGGCCGGTCAGCTGCAGCCGGTACAGATTTTCGACCGCGGTCATCTCTTCCGGCGCCAGGCTGGCGGCGAGGCGTTGCCTGTACGAGGGGCGATCGCCCGCGGGCGCAGGGCTGAACCACCGGTCGAGGGTGGACGGAGGGATGCGCGTCTCGGACGTGGTCTCGACTGCGTCCACGGCTGCATCGGTGAGACCGGCGGCCTGCAGGGCCGCAGCCAGGGTGTGCTCGTCCCAGTTGACCGAGGGATCTTCCCGGTTCTCGTAGATCGCTTCTTCGGCGGCCCGAAGCTTAGCGGCCAGTGCGGCGTCGAGCCGGTCCAGATCCACCAGCGCGTAGAGGCGCTGTGACCGCCGGCCGATCGTCTCGGCAAGGCAGAGGACGCCCCCGGTGCGCAGGAGCGGGACGATGAGCCCTGCCGCCGCCGCCAGGTGCGAGGGGACGCCGCCGGCATCGTCCCGCGCACCGGCCGGGTTGACCGCGGTCAGATCGCGCGTGAGGGTCAGTGCGTTGCGCCCGAGGATCGCATCGAAGTGCAGGTCGCCCTCATCGCGCATCGCCAAGAGCTCCGAGACGTCGCCGAGGCTGCCCTGGAGGATGGTGGGGCGCTCCACGGATGAGAGGCGGGCGGCCGACTCGCGCAGCGCCGCGGCCTCGCTTGCGGTCGCGGCCAGCGCCCACACGCCGCCCTCCGGGGTGCGCCGTACGGCCTCCCAGGTGAGCAGCCCGGTGCCCGCGTTGAGGTCGAGGACGAGGCTGTGGCGCTGCAGCTGGGCGGCAGCCACGAGCCGGTCGCGCATCGCCGCGAGCCGCTCCCCCGCGCCGCTGACTGCGCGCGCCAGCCATCGATCGCGCTCAACTGTTGCTTTGCCGCCGGTGTAGGTGAGCACTTCGGCCGCGCCGAATCCCTCGCCGGCCTCGAGCATGGCGGCCAGCTGTGCCTCGCGACGCCGCTCGACCTCCACCTTGATCGCGGCCTCGTAGCCCAGCTCGCCCGGCTGATAGAACACGCGGCCCTGCAGCGCCTCGGGCAGGTACTGCTGCGCCACCCAGTGATCGCGATACGCGTGCGGGTAGAGGTAGCCTTCGCCGTGGCCGAAACCCTCCGCGTCGCGGTTTGCATCCCGCAGGTGGCTGGGCACCTCGGCCTCGCGCTCCTTCTCCACCGCGCCGATCGCATCGAAGAAGGCGAACGCGGAGTTGCTCTTGGGCGCGGTGGCCAGGTAGAGCGCAGCCTCGGCCAGGTGGAAGCGGCCCTCGGGCAGGCCGACATAGTCGAACGCCTGCGCACAGGCCATGACGACGCGCAGGGCATCGGGATCGGCCAGCCCCACATCCTCCCCCGCGAAGATGATCATGCGCCGGAAGATGAAGCGCGGATCCTCGCCCGCGTACACCATGCGCGCCATCCAGTACATCGCCGCGTCCGGATCGGAACCGCGCAGGCTCTTGATGAACGCGCTGATGGTGTCGTAGTGGACGTCGCCTTCCTTGTCGTAGAGCACCGCGCGGCGCTGGATGCTCTCCTCTGCGACCGACAGGTCGACGCGCAGCACGCCGTCCTCGCCGGGCGAGGTGGTCTCCACCGCGAGCTCCAGTGCATTGAGCACCCCCCGCGCGTCGCCGTTCGCCACGTTGACCAGGTGGGCCAGCGCATCGTCCGCGATCTGCACGTTGAGCCGGCCGTAGCCGCGCTCCTCGTCAGCAACGGCCTGCCGCGCGACCGCAAACAGGTCGGCCTCGGTGAGCGGCTTGAGCTGGAAGATGCGGCTGCGGCTGACCAGGGCCTTGTTGACCTCGAAGTAGGGGTTCTCGGTCGTCGCGCCGATGAGGATGACCGTGCCGTTCTCCACCCAAGGGAGGAGCGCGTCCTGCTGCGCCTTGTTGAAGCGGTGCACCTCGTCGACGAAGAGGATGGTGCGCTGGCCGAACTGGCCGCGGCGCTCCTGCGCCTCAGCGATGGCCTGGCGGATGTCGGCCACGCCCGCGAGCACCGCGTTGAGCGCGATGAAATGACCGCGCGTGGTGTTGGCGATGATGCGCGCCAGGGTGGTCTTGCCCGTGCCCGGCGGTCCGTAGAAGATGACGGAGCTGAGCTGGTCGGCCTGGATCGCGCGGCGCAGCAGCCGGCCGGGCCCCACGATGTGTTCCTGGCCGATGAATTCGTCCAGCGTGCGGGGCCGCATGCGCGCGGCTAGCGGCGCTTCCTTTTCCGCCAATTCGTTGCGGCGGAGCGCGAAGAGATCGTTCGACTTGGCCATGGGGATATTGTATACCAGTTATGAGAAACCTCCGAGGTTTTCAAAACCTCGGAGGTTTGTTCCCGACATTGTGGCATAATGGTCCTATGCCATCTGACAACAGAAACGCCCGTCCCCCCACCGACACGCGCGCGGATCGCCGCCGGCTGGATCGCAACCTGGCGCTGGCCGTGGTGGTGTTTCTCGTCGGCGTCGGCGGCGCGGCGATCGCGTTCGTCTACGGCCGGGGCGCCACGCTGTTAGGGGTCACCTGCCTGGGCGCAGGTGCGGGGCTGTTCGGGCTGCTGTGGCTCGTCCTGACGCTGATGGAGCGCTGGTCGAACCGGTGATGCGCCGGCCGGCGGCAGCGAAAGACCTCCGACGCCGTGCCAACCAAAGGTTGGCCTAAGCCAGCCTTCGGCTGGCCAACCTAGGAGGTCTCTTTCGCCGTTTGGGGCGTCTCACCCGCCGACGAGCTTGACCTTGTAGCCCATCTGGTACAGCTTCTCGGCCACCCTGTCGCGCTGGTCGCCCTGGATCTCCAGCTGGTCTTCCTTGATCGTCCCGCCCGTGCCGCAGGCCGTCTTCAGGACCGCCAGCAGCTCTTTAAGACTGGCCGGGGTGTGTTGCAGGCCGTAGATCACGGTGACGGTCTTGCCGGCCCGCCCCTTGCGGTCGCGCTTGACGTAGGCCGTCTGCTGCCGTGGCGGCAGGTCGATGCTGTGGCAGACGCAGGGCGAGCGGCCGCAGCGCGGGCACAGTTCCACAGGGCTGGGATCGGTCGAATAGACGATGCGCGGGGACATGGGCTGACCTCTTGTTACGGCTGGCAGGTCATGTTACAATTGCGACATAACCGCTGATATGAGCGGTGCACATGATACCATCAATGGAGGGCACCCTGGAAGGTCTCGAACTGGCACATGCAATCGTCGACAAGCTGGAGGAACACCAGGCTTCGGATATCGTGCTCATGGATCTGCGTGAGGTGATGCCGTGGACAGACTACTTCGTGATCTGCTCGACGGACTCCGAACGCCAGGCCCGCACGCTGCAGGACATCCTGCTGGAAGAAATCAAGAAAGAAACCAAGGTCCGGCCGCTCTCGACGGAAGGCGAAGCCGCGTCCGGCTGGTTGCTGATCGACTACAACTGGGTCGTCGTCCACATCTTCTCGCGCGAGACACGCGCCTTCTACCGGCTCGAAGAACTGTGGAAGGCCGCGCCGGTTGTGCTGAAGATTCAATAGGCCCGCGTCCTCAGGTCATCTTCACGGCGCTGCGCGCCATCGCGCGCAGCGCCGTTTTGGTGCGTGTTCCCCGCGCCGCAGTTACGCCCGCTGCTCGTTGATGAGATACTTCGCCGCCACGGTGCCGATGGTGCATGGCGCGGGCTGGCCCAGCCTGTGCAGGCGGAGCGCTTCGAGGTCCGAGGCCCAGGCGATGTCGCCCGGCGCCAGCAGGCAGACGCTGCCCGGCTCGTACTCGGCCAGGAGCGTGCAATCCTTGAAGTAGTAATGGGCATCGCTCATCGCGGTGTCGTATGCCTGCATGCTCGGCGGGATGTCGTTGGGCTTGAACCACAGCTTGATCTCCCGCTCCGCCTCCGGCGGCGTCGCCGACGCGTGAATCAGGTTGTCCATCCGCTCGCTGATGACGTTGCCCGCAGCATCCTTGACGGGCACGAGGGTGCCGAGCGCGCGGATGCAGCCCGGCTTCTTCTCCCGCGCGACCAGGGGATTGGTCGGCCCGACCAGATCGCGGATCTTTTGGACCGCGTCCGGCCCCTGGTAGACCAGTGCAACGACGCGGCGCTTCTCCGGCTCGGTGGGATAATGCTCGAGCCCCATGATGTAATCCAGCAGCGGCGCATAGAAGGGCTTGCCCTGATGCTCGGCGTAGTGCTCTTCCGCGAGCAGCCGGTCGACATGGACGATCTTCGCGCCCGCGAAGCGCAGGCCGCTGTGAAATTCGGATAGCTGCGACAACACATAGCCCGTCAATGAATTCTTCAGGGCGTCCGGCTTGATGAGGACAAGCGTTTGCTCGAGTTCCTTGTTGACCATACCTTCTCCTTCTGCAGCGCAGTGATGCGCGGTCAGTTCGTGAGGTCGCCCGTTCCCGACGATCCGGCGCCGGCGAGGCAGGGATCCTGTCGATACGTTGGCGCAACGCGGGGATCATCATAGCATGCGGAGGACGCGGGAGACAAAAGAACCCCCCGTCCTTACAGGCTGTGGATGCGCCGCACGCCGGCCAGTAACTGCTCGACGGGTGTCTCCCTCCAGGTGCTGGGTCCGATCGGGTCTTCGGCCGGTGCTTCATCGCCCAGGAGCGCGCGGCAGGTGTCCGCCACTCCCTGAGACTGCACCTTCAGGTCGTAGCCGCCCTCGAGCACGACGACGATCCTGCCGCCACACTGCTGCTCGGCCAGGGCGACCATGGCCGTCGCGAGGCGCCAGTAGCCCCCGAGCGAGAGGTGCAGCCCGGCCAGCGGGTCACGCCAATGTGCGTCGTAGCCGGCGGACACGAGGACGAGCTGGGGGCGAAACCGCTCGGCAAGCGGCAGGATGGCCTCGCGGAGGACGCGATCGAAGCCCCTGTCGCCCACGCCGGTCGGCAGGGGGAGGTTGACGGTGAATCCCGCGCCGGGCCCGGTGCCGGCCTCGCGATAATCGCCGGTTCCCGGGTAGTGCGGGGATTGGTGCGTGGAGATGTAGAGCACCTGTGGCGATTCGTAGAACGCGGCCTGGGTGCCGTTGCCGTGATGGACGTCCCAGTCGTAGATGAGCACGCGTTCGAGGCCGAACTCGTCCAGCGCGGCGCGTGCGGCGACTGCGACGTTGTTGAAGATGCAGAAGCCCATGCCGCGCGCCCGCTCCGCATGGTGGCCGGGGGGCCGCACGAGCGCGATGCCGTTGTGCAGCGCACCCCGCAGCACCGCGCGCGCCAACCCGGCCGTTCCTCCGGCGGCAAGGAGCGCTGCATCGTAGGACCGGCCGGTCACATAGGTGTCGGTGTCCAGGTAGCCGGCCCCCCGCGCGCTGACCTGGCGCACGCGTTCCACATAGTCCCTGTCGTGGATCCGGTGCAGCAGTGCCTCGTCGACGGGCAGGGTCGGCACGTGCTGCATCCGGGCGAGCAGGCCCTGGTCCGCCAGTGCAGCCATCGTGTACTCGAGTCGCGCCCGGTTCTCCGGGTGCCCCGGCAGGTCGTGCTCGAGGAACAGCGGATCGTAGACGTAGCCGGTCCCGGCCCTCAATTTACGGCTCCGGACTGAAATACCACATCCACTTGCTGCCGCGCATCTCCTTGATGATGTGTCCCGTCGTCAACACGCCCAGGGCGCGCAGCCCGGCATCGCCGTGCTCGCTCACGACCAGGTGACTGATGCCGCGCTCGACCATGATCCTGATCGCATCCAGCAGGGGCATCTCCGGCGGGATGGCGATCACCTTGCCGCTCATCACGTCCCGCGCCTTCAGTCCCTTGCGGTCCTGGCCGTAGAACTGCAGCAGGTCCATCTGGCTGATGGTGCCGAGGGCCTCGTCATCCGGCCCGGTGACCACCAGCACTCGCACGTTGGTATCGACGATGATGCGGATGACTTCGTCCAGGGTTGTGCTCGGCCTGCAACCGATCACGCCCTTGTGCATCACGTCGCCGACACGGACCTCCGCCGTCTCCGTGGCGCTCTCACTTCGGTCTTCAGAAGACATCGTCCACCTCCCTCGTACTGCAGCAGGGGCAGGGCGTCCTCTTGTGCGCATCCTGCACCGTCTTCAGGGGCCGGCATGCCGCTTGACCCTATCTTAGCACCCGCGGATGGCGGTGTAAAGGGGTTATGTCGATCGTGTGCCAAGAGTGCGCTAGCCTGCCTTGAATGCCGCCAGCGTGCGCTCGCGGGCGAGCGCGTGATCGACGATCGGGGCCGGATAGTCCTTCCCGATCACGACGCCTGCTTGTCGCTGGACCTCGTCCGGCATGCGCCACGGGGCATGGATGTACCTGGCGGGCACGCGATCCAGCTCGGGCAGCCAGCGGCGGATGTACGCGGCTTCAGGATCGAACTTCTCGCTTTGGAGCACCGGGTTGAAGATGCGGAAGTAGGGCGCGGCGTCGGTCCCCACGCCGGCGGTCCACTGCCAGCCGCCGTTGTTCGAGGCGGGATCGGCGTCCAGCAGGTGCTGCATGAAGAAGGCCTCGCCCCAGCGCCAGTCGATCAGGAGGTCCTTCACCAGGAATGACGCGGTGATCATGCGCGCGCGGTTGTGCATCCAGCCGGTTTGCGTGAGCTGGCGCATGGCGGCATCCACGATCGGATAGCCCGTCCGCCCCTCGCACCAGGCCGCAAACTCGCCGCGCTCGTTGCGCCACGCAATGCCGCGCAGGCCGGCCTGGAACTCGTGCGCCAGCACCGCGGGGAAGTGGTGGAGCACCGACTGGTAGAACTCGCGCCAGATCAGCTCGTTGAGCCAGGTCTCCGCACTCTGCCTCGCCCCCGCGTCAGGCGCGTCGCCGGTCGCGCTCAGCGCGGCGACGACCGCACGGAGCGCCGACACCATGCCGAATCTCAGGTAGGGAGAGAGCTCGGAAGTGCCCTGCAGATCCACCCGGTTGTGCGCGTCGCCGTATGCGGCGATCGGCGCGCGCATGCCCCCGGCGAAGGCAGCCAGCCGCCGCAGCGCCTCCGCTTCGCCGGGGGGAAAGGGCGTCGCAACAGGCAGGGTCGGATCGTCCGGGATGAGGACAGATCGTAGGTCGGCCGGTGGTGCCAAACGGTCGGGCGGCGGACGCAAATCGGTCGCTGCCGGCAGAGGGAGCGCTTTCCACGCCCTGCTGTAGGGCGTGAAGACAGTGTAGGGCCCACCGGCCGCTTTGCTGATCGCATCGTAGGGCCGCATCGTGATGCCCTCGGTCAAGGTCAGTGGCAGATGTCGTGTGACGGCCGTGTCGCGTTCCTTCGCATAGGGCCATGGATCGGCCTCCGCGTAGATCGCCCCGGCGCCCGTCTCCGCACAGAGCGCGGCGAGCTCGTCGACGGGCGAGCCTGCGCGCACGATCAGCCGGCTGCCACGGGCGTGCAGGTCCGCATCGAGTGCCCTGAGGCCCCCGAACAGGAAGGCCAGCCGTTGGCCGGCCGCGGAGTTCGCGCGGAGCAGCTCGGGGTCGAGCACAAAGACGGGGATGACCTCGGCGCCGTGCGCCAGGGCCGCGCCGAGCGCGAAGTTGTCGTGCAGCCGCAGATCGCGGCGCACCCACCAGATAGCCGTCGCCATCACCACAGCCTCCCCCTTGAAATCACCGTGCGAGCAGTAGTATACTCGCAGCCGGTGCACAACTCACAGCGGGAGAATCCACCCATGATCGAACAGCCGAACCTGACCACGCAGCGCCTGCTCCTGCGCCCGTTTGTCCTGGCCGATGCGCCCGGCGTACAGCGGCTCGCGGGCGCGCGGGAGATCGCCGCGACCACGGCCAATATTCCCCATCCTTACGAGGACGGGATGGCGGAGGCGTGGATCGCATCCCATCAGCCTGCGCTGGAGCAGGGCCACAGTGTGACGTATGCGGTTACGCTGCGCGATGGGGGCGCGCTGATCGGCGCGATCGGGCTCGAGCTGTCGCCGGCCAACCGGCGAGCCGAGCTTGGCTATTGGATCGCGGTGCCCGAGTGGGGCCGCGGCTACTGCACCGAGGCCGCGGCCGAGATGCTGCGCTATGCGTTTGAGGACCTGGGCCTGCACCGCGTGCAGGCCCGGCACTTCCGCAGCAACCCGGCCTCGGGCCGGGTGATGCAGAAGATCGGCATGCAGTACGAGGGCCGGATGCGCGAGCACTTCTGGCGGTGGGACCAGCCGCACGACATCGAGCTGTACGGCATCCTCTGCTCCGACTGGCTCGCGCGGGCCGGCGCAGCCGCGGAGACAGGGGCATGAGCGAAGCACAGACCCGGTACGACCCTGCGCCGGGCCTGGTGGCGCTGGGAACGCGCGTCGAGCTGGATCTGGTGGACGGCCACGGCGAGGCGGAGGCGCTGGCGGTCGACATCGTCCCCGACGAGGCGGCCGACCTGGCCGAGGGCTTTCTGGGCGAGGGCACGCCCCTGGCGCGCGCGGTCATGGGCCGGCCCGCGGGCAGCCGAGTGCCCTACCGCATGGGCGACCTGGTCGAGGTCCGCATCCTCGCGGTCAGCCGGTCGACGCGCGTGCCGGATGCGAGCGCAGCCGCCGCGCGGGAGGCGGCGACGCGCGAGGCGGTGGATCGCGCGGCCACGGAGGAGACCATCCAGCTTGCGCTGACGTTCAGCTCGAAGTGGGGTGACTACGACCCCTCGCCCCTGGAGCGCCCGGACGGCGACGACGGTTAAGCAGCGGCGCAGCCGGACCGTCAGGCCGGGTCTTCGTTCTCCGCGGTTTCGTCCCCTGTGGGCTCCGCCCCTGCTTCCTCCGCCGCGACCGCCTCCTCCGGCTCCGGCGGTTCCGGCGAGCCGGCCGCGTCGCCCGCGATCTTCCCTGTCACCCACGCCCAGAGGAAGTTGAACCCGCCGATCGGGCCGAACGCGTCCAGCATCTCGCCGCACAGGTGGAGGCCCCGCGCGAGGCGGCTCTCCAGCGTGGCCGGGCTCACCTCGTTCAGCGGGATGCCGCCCCCCGTCACTTCCGCGGTCCTGTACCCCTCGTGGCCGGTCCACGGCAGGTCGTAGCGCGTCAGCAACTCGACCAGCTGGCCGCGGTCCTCGCGGCGCAGCTGCGAGCCCTCGGCCTCCGCGAGCCCTGCCTCGACCAGCAGCTGCTGCGCCAGGCGTTCCGGCAGCACGTCGCGCAGCAGGGGGAGCAGGGGCCCCCTCCTCGAGCGCAGCAGTGCATCCCAGGCGATCGCGCCCAGGTCCGTCCACTGCACGGAGATGAGCGTGCGCGGCCCGATCACCTGGGCCGAGCGCACGGCGAGGTGCGAGACGTTCAGCACGGCCGGGCCGCTATACCCGCGATGGGTGAAGAGGAAGCCGCCCCGCGCCTGGTAGAGGCGCTTGCTCCCAGGAACCGGCGCGCTGAGCGTCACGGGCAGGGAGATGCCGGCCAGCGCGTGGTGGTCGCTGCGGTCAGTCGTGAGGGGCACGAGGGCCGGGTAGGTGGGGACGATCGAGTGGCCCAATGTGCGGGCGAGCGCCAGGCCCGATCCGTCCGAGCCGGTCGCGGGCACCGACAGGCCGCCGGTCGCCAGCACCACCCGGCCCGCGGCCAGCGCCTCGCCCGACGCGAGCCGCACGGTCCAGCCGCGGTCCGCCCGGTCGAGCGCGCTGACCCGCGCGCCGCGGCGCAGCGTGACGCCGCGCTCGGCGGCTGCGCGGAGCAGCGCGTCGAGCACCATGCGGCTGCGGTTGGACGCGGGGAAGTACTTCGCGCTGTCCGCCTCCAGGACCAGCGGCACGCCGAGATCGCGCCCGAAGAAGTCCTTCACCTCGTCCAGCGGCCAGGCATCGAGGATCTTGCGCACCGTATTGGGCGAGCCGTCCGTGTGAAAGTCGGACGCAGCCGCGCGCTCCGGCAGCACGTTGCAGCGCCCGCCACCGCTGATGAGGATCTTCTGCCCCGGCCTGTCGGTGGCTTCGAGGAGCACGACCTCCGCAGGGGGCTGGGCGGCCTGCGCGGCGAAGATGGCGGCCATCAGGCCGGCCGCGCCTGCGCCGATGACGACGACCGGCGCGTCGCCGGTGGACTCTTGTTCCTTTTCTGGCATCAGGCGTGTCTCGATTCTGTCCGTCTCTCTGCCGGCGCGACGCTCATCACGGGCAACACCGCGCCCTACCCGGAGACGTCACGCGGCGCAGTGCAGGTCTCCGCGCCCGGCGAGTTCATCCGGCGCCGGAGCCGCTAACCCCCGCGGTCGCCCCCGAACTCCCCAGCCGGCCGAGCGCCCACGCCGCGTGGTCACGGACGAGCGGTTCCCCATCCTCCAGGAGCGGCAGCAGCGCGGGGATGAGCCCGGGGTCGCCGGAGTTGCCCGCGGCCACGCACGCGTTGCGCACCAGGCCGCTGCGCCGGGCGCGCAGCAGCGGCGTGCCCCTGAACCGCGCGCGGAAAGCGTGCTCGTCCAGCGCCAGCAGCTCCGCCAGGGGCGCCGTGCCCCGTGCGGGCGGCGCCACGAGGTCGGGCAGGCCGGCCTCCGGCGCAGCGCGGTTGTACGGGCAAACCGACTGGCACACGTCGCAGCCGAACACCCAGCTGCCCATGAGCGGGCGCAGCTCGTGCGGAATCGGCCCGCGGTGCTCGATGGTGAGATACGAGATGCAGCGCCGCGCGTCCAACACGCGATCGGCCGTAAATGCACCCGTGGGGCACGCCTCCAGGCAGCGCGTGCACGCGCCGCAGCCGATGAAGGGCGGCCACTGCACCTCGCGGCCCGGCCGCGCCGCGAGGCCGAAGGTCAGTGACTCCGGCACGAGCAGCGTCGCGATGAAGGTGAGGGAGCCCAGCCCGGGCGCGATCAGGCAGGTGTTGCGGCCGATGAAGCCCAGCCGCGCCTGGTGCGCCAGGTCGCGCTCCATCAGCGGGACGGAGTCCACACATGCCTTGCCGAACGTGGTCCGGCCGCTGCGCGCAGCGAGGGTCGCATCCAGCTTGAAGAGCAGCTTCTTCAGCGCGGCGTGGTAGTCCGCGCCCCACGCGTACCGCGCCACGCGGCCGTGCGCGGGGTCATCCCAGGACGGGGGCAGCGCCGGCCGGGCGTAGCTCGCCAGCACCACGATCATGCTCCGTGCGTCCGGCGCGAGGCGCTGGGGGTTGAGGCGCAGGTCGTAACTGCCGGTCATGTAGGCCATCTCGCCGTGATGGCCGGCCGCCAGCCAGGCCGCGTACGCGTCGCCGGTGCGCGGCGAGGCGATGGGCATCGTCGCCGCACGATCGAAGCCCAGCGCCTGCGCGGCCTGCAGCACATCATCGGTCAGGCTCATGGTGCGATTATAGCAGCCGCCGCGCCAAGCGTAAACCTCCCTCCTTTACTTTGACCGTGTGCACGCTATAATCAGGCC
>CAZMIS010000029.1:0-19461 GCA_964566325.1 uncultured Anaerolineales bacterium | reverse complement strand
CCTGGCGACGGCCGACATCGTGATCTGCTCCACCGGTGCGCCGCACGTGGTGCTGCACGCGGACGCGGTGCGCGGCGCGGTCTCCCACAGGCCACCCGCCAGCTTGCTTGTCGTTGACCTGGCGGTGCCCCGGGACGTCGATCCGGCCATTGCCGACATCCCGGCCGTGCGCCTGGCCGATATCGATGACCTCGAAGCCCTGGTGCAGGTCAATCACCCGTTGGGCGTGGCGGTGCGGGAGGAGGCCGAGGGGATCGTGCAGGAGGAACTGGATGGCTTCAGGTCGTGGCAGGGCGCCCGGTGCTGCGTGCCGGTGATCCAGGCCCTTCGCGAGCGTGCAGAGGCGATCTGCGAGGCCGAGGTCGCGAAGACGTTGCCACGATTGGGCGATCTCACGCCTCAGCAACAGGAGGCGGTCGCGGCGATGGCCCGCGCGGTGGCCAATAAGCTCCTGCACGAACCCATCGTCAACCTGAAGGAACCTCCGGATGGCAGCACGCCGGATGCGTATGCCGATCTGACGGGGAAGCTGTTCGGCCTGAACTGATGGCCGGCGAGGGCGCAGGTGCAGGGCGCACACGCAGGTGCGCCCTACTGCTGGACGTCAGAAGGCACGCGTCTCGACTACCGGCGTGGGAACGGGCAACTCATCGGTGTTGACCCGCACGCTCGGGCCGAGCGGCACCGATTCGCCTGCGCGGCCGTACAAGGGTAGCACGTCCAGCGGCGCGATCGTCTCGATCAGCGCCGGCCCGTGGATCACCTCGCCCGTCCACCAGTGCGTCCACGCGCCCTGCGGCAGGTAGAAGCGCACGCGGCCGCCTGGCTGCAGCACCGGCGCGACCAGCAGCGCCGGCCCCAGCATGTATTGCTCCTCGAAGCCCCACGCAAGGGGTTCATCAGGAAAGGCCAGCGGCATCGCGCGCATGACGGGCAGGCCGGTCTCTGAAGCCTCGGCCGCACATTGCTCCAGGTAGGGCAGCAGGCGGTAGCGCAGATCGATCCAGTCCCGCACGATCGCCTCCGCCTCCGCGCCGAACTCCCACGGCTCCCGGACCGACTGGCCGTGGAAGCGCGTGTGCGAACTCAGCACGCCCACCTGGGTCGAGCGGACGTAGAACTCGGGCGTGGGCTTGCCCCCGTCCAGCGACGAGAACCCGCCGATGTCGTGGGTGTGGAAGGGTACGCCGCTCATGCCCCACGAGAGGCCGCCGCGGATGCTCGCCGCCAGCCCTTCCCAGTCGCCCTGGAGGTCGCCGCCCCACTGTACGGGGTAACGCTGGCTGCCGGTCCAGCCGGCCCGGCCCCAGACCAGGGGGCCGCTGGGACCCCATTTGGCCGTGGCCTCGTAGACGCAGCGGTTGTAGAGCAGGGGGTAGACGTTGTGCAGCCGGCGGCCCGTCTCACCGTTCGACGCGACGACCTCGAGCGGCACGTGCTCGCCGAAGTCCGTCTTCATCACGTCCACGCCCACATCGAACAGCTCCCTGTGCTTTTCCGCCCACCAGGCGTACGCGTCGGGGTTGGTGAAGTCGATTGCGGAGCTCGGCGGCAGGGGGGTGAGGATCTCGCCGAAGGTGTCCTGCTCCCAGCCTCGCACCGCAGTCCTGCCGTCGGCTTCCTTCAACAGGTAGCCCTGTGCCTCGAGCCAGGGGAAGAGCGGCGCCTGGATGGAGACGTAGGGATACTCCCACACGCACAGCCGGAAACCCAGTGCCTTGATCTTCGCGACAAACGCGGCCGGATCGGGATAGCGCTCCTCGTCCCACACGAAGGCGAAGCGTTCCTCCAGCTTGAGCCAGGCGCGCCCGTCCAGGGTGATCACGTCGCACGCAATCCCGCGATCGCGCATCCCCTGCGCCGCTTCGAGCGCCTCGTCCGCGGTGCGATAGTAGCAGCGCGACAGCCAGACGCCGAGACTCCACCGCGGGAGCGCAGGTGCGCGGCCGGTGAGGTCCGTGTAGCGTGCAAGCATTGCGGCCGGCGTGTCGGCCTCGATAAGGAACAGGTCCATCACCGAATCGGCCACCTGCACCGCGTAGGAACGGTGGGACCATTGGCCGAAGCCCACGCCGTGGTTGACGATCGCGGTCGTGTGGGTGAACACACCCCAGCCGGCCGGGCTCCAGGCGAAGGGCGTGCTCTTGTACGAGTCCTCGCCGTTGACGCCCAGCGCATCGAGCGCGACCGAGGTAACCAACTGTCCGCGCTTGTTCAGCGCGCCCCACTTTTCGCCCAGCCCGTACACCGGTTCGCCACTTTGCAGGCCGAATGCGGCCCACCAGCCTTCCTTGCCCACGCCGAACGGCGACACGCGCCAGCCGCCGGAGATGTGCCCGTCCGTGGTGGACTCGAGCAGCACTTCGCCGTCGCGGCTCAGGCGCAGGCGCAGCGGGCCGGGCAGCAGCTCCAACGCGAGCGCACCGCAGGACAGGCGCCAGCCCTTTCCCTCCGGGGCGACATCGACCTCCACCGGTGCCGGCCCTTCGACCAACAGCCCGTAATCGACGCGATCGTCGACGCCGAACTTGAGGCGAACGATATCCGGGGCGTAGAACGTGACCTCGAGCGGCCCTGTGTCGGTCATTAAGACCGCGCCGCCCGGGAGGCGACCGGTCAAGGCGAGTGTCTCAACGCGCTTAACTTGTGGCAGCATTGTCTCCTCAACGTGGGGACGGGATACTGGATACTGGGGACTGGGGACTGGGGACTGGGGACTGGGGACTGGGGACCGCAGCTTACTTCTCAGTGTCCAGCTTCCAGTATCCAGCATCCAGCTTCCAGCTTCCAGCATCCAGCTTCCAGCATCCAGCATCCAGCATCCAGCTTCCAGTATCCGGCTTCCGGCCGGCCGGCCGTCATTCGTACGGTGTCTTGTCCCAGAAGGAGCAGAAGCGCTTCAATCCCTCATCGGTGTAGGGGTGAGCGACCATCTCCTTGTAGACCGACAGGCCTGCGGTCACGATGTCCGCGCCCGCCACGGCTGCGTCGACGACCTGGCGGCCATTGCGCACCGCGCTGACGATGATCTCCGTCGGAAACTCGTAGTTGTCCCGCATCATCACGATCTCCTGGATGAAGCGCACGGTTTCCTCGCCGCTCGATTCCTTCCAGCCGATGAAGGGGGAGACGAAGGTCGCACCGAGGCGCATGGCCTGGAGGGCCTGCGAGCCCGAGAAGACGAGGGTCAGGTTGACCCGGATGCCTTCGACGTAGAGCGCGCGCAGCGCCCGGTAGCCGGGCTCAGTGGCCGGCAGCTTGATCACGAAGTTGGGGCTGATCGCGGCCAGCTTCCGGGCCTCGGCCACCATCTCGCGCCAGTCCGTGTGATGGGGGTTCACCTCGACCGAGACGGGCAGGTCGGTGCCCTCGAAGATCTGCGCGATCTCACGGATCACACGCTGGAACGGCTTGCCGGACACCTGCACATGGCGCGGGTTCGTCGTCACGCCGTCAATGGCCACCATCTCCAGCGCGTACTTGATCTCGTCGGTGATGGCGCTATCGAGGAAGAATTTCATCGGTGATGCCTTCCTTTATTTCATTCCGGTGGTTGCGATACCGGTGGTAATGTACTTCTGCAGGACTGCGAAGATGATGCTGATGGGGATCAGCGTCAGCACGGTCATCGCCAGGATGTAGTTCCACTGCACGTTGAGCTCGCCCTGGAAGGCGTTGAGCCCGACCTGCAACGTGAACAGCTCCGACTTGCTCACTACGATGAGCGGCCACAGGAAGTCGTTCCAGCGCCACATCACGGAAAAGATCGTGAGCACCGCGAGCGCAGGGGCTGCCAGCGGCAGGACGATCTGTGAGAAGATGCGCCACTCGCTCGCCCCGTCGATCCGGGCCGACTCGAGCAACTCGTCCGGTATCGTCAGCATGTACTGCCGCAGCAGGAAGACGCCGGTAGGCGTGGCCGCGCTCGGGATGATCAGGCCCCACAAGTTGTTGACCCAGCCGACCTTGGCGATCACCAGGAAGGCGGGGACCATGATGACGGTGACCGGGACCATGAGCGTGGCGATCATGACGAGGAAGATGGCGTCCCGGCCCGCGTAGCGGTACTTGCTCAGCCCGAACGCAGCCATGCTGTTGATCAGCAGCGTCACGAGGGTAGCGGCGAGGGTTACGACGACGGTGTTGCGCAGGTAGACCCAGAACGGATAGCGTTCCACCGCGTCGGTGTAGTTGGTGAGGCTGAAGTGAACGCTCTTGACCGGCTCGCGGGTGTTGATGTTGACCTTGATCGGCGCCGCGTCAGGGTTGGCCGGATCAACCATGCGCGCTTCCAGGCCGATCCGATTCACCTGGGCCAGCCGCCGCACGCTGCCGTCTTCCACCGTGACGTCGTACAGCTCCAGGGGCTTGTCATAACCCGGAACCACGGCCGTCTCCCGGCGCAGGGGCAGGAACGTCGGCGGGAAGTCGTAAAGACCCTCGATGGGCTTGAACGACGACATTACCAGCCAGACCACCGGTCCAAACATGATCACGGTGCCCAGGACCAGGTAGAGGTAAGTGATCAGGTCGGCGGTCGTGGCCCGTTTGCGGCCCTGGCGGCGGAGCAGGAAGCCCGCGATGCCTTGGCGCGGCTGGCTGGAGGTTCTTGAGCTCATCTGGTTGCCCCCTTTCCGTCAGGCTGCATCGGATTCGCGGCCCAGCCGGAGCTGGCCGATGGTCAGCACCATCAGGACCACAGCCAGGATGATCGAGGCGGCAGCGGCCAGACCGTACTGCCGGTGCTCGAACCCGGTGCGGTAGATGTACTGTACGAGGTATAAGGTCGCTGTGCCCGGCCCGCCGTTCGTGAGCACGTAGACCACATCGAACACCTGGACCGCCCTGATCAGCGCCAGAACCAGGACTACGACCATGGTGGGCATCAGCAGGGGCAGGGTGATGAAGCGGAATCCGCTCCACTTTGCTGCGCCGTCCAGGGCTGCGGCCTCGTAGAGCTCAGGGGGGATCGACTGGAGGCCTGCCAGCAGGATGAGCGTGAAGAAGCCCATCTGGGACCAAACGCTGACGAGGATGACCCAGAAGCGGGCCCAGTTGGCCTCCAGGAGAAAGGCTATGGGCTTGAGGCCGATCCCGTTGAGCAGCGCGTTCAGCAGCCCGTACTGGTCCTGGAGGATCCATTTCCAGATGAGCGCCACCACCACCGGCGACAGGAGCACCGGGTAGAAGAAGACGCTGCGGAAGAAGCCGCGGCCCCAGATTGGCCGGTTCAAGGCCAGGGCGGTGATGAGCGCGATCAGCACCATGATTCCCACCTGGCCGACCACGAAGATCGCCGTGTTCATCATGCCGCGCCAGAAGAGGTCCTCCCGACAGGTCGTGATGTCGGCGTAGTTGCTGCATTGGAGGATGCGGGAGAGGTTATCCGTGCCCACCCAGGTCCGGTTTTCCAGGAGAATGGAGTCCCCGCTCGTAAAGCCAAAGTAGAAGTTCAGCAACATGGGCAGCAGGATGAAGACGCCGAAGACGAGAAGGTTCGGCAGCACGAAGACGTAGCCCATGTTCTTGAAGCCGAGCAGCTTCTGCAACGGAACGAACACCACGTCTCCCAGCGACATCAGCCCGTTGTAGAGCCGCAGCGGCAGGTCGTTCGGTCGCGTCTTGACGCGGGTGGCAGATGAGCCAGCGCTTGGTGTGGTCATGGTCGTCGCTCCAGACTGGATACTGGATACCGGAAGCTGGAAGCTGGTGTTCAGTTACCAGCTTCCAGCATCCAGTATTCAGCAGTCGACTGCTACTTCTTGCCGGTGGCTTCGTCCACGGTCTGCTGGATCTTCTCGATGGCCTGGTCGAGGGTCAGTTCGCCGACGATGACCTGGCTGAGGCGATCGCGGATCTCAGTGTTGAGGACGAAGGTCTGCGGGTGGTACTGCAGGGCGTACGCCTCGGGCATGAGCTTGGCGATCTCGGCGACGAAGACGTTGAGGGCTTCCTTGTTGGTGGGGAAGTCAACGCCCTTGCTGACGAGGCCGAGGTGGCCCGGGATGAACAGGGACTTGGCAGAGAACTCGCCGAGGATGTCCTCGCGCGAGAGGAACTCCATGACCTTAGTGACCTCGGCGGGGTGCTTGGTGCCGTCGAAGGCGGTCAGGAGCGCACCGCCGGGGATGCCGGTGCAGCCGGCGTCACCGCAAGGGTTGGGGATGACCTGCCAGTCGAAGTTATCGCCGATGAGCTTGGCGAACTGGCCGACCTGCCAGGAGCCGGACATGTAGAGGACGAGCTGGCCGTTGACGAAGAACTCGTTGGCAGCGGCATAGCCGCCGCCGCCGCCAGCCCAGACCTCCTTGGGGGTGATGCCGTCCTCGTGCCAGCCGAGGATCATGTCGGCTGCGGCGCGGAAGCCGGGCGTGTCGACGGTGAAGGAGCCATCGGGATTGACGTAGGTGGCGCCCATGCTGAGGGAGGGGCCCCAGAAGCGATGGCCGGTGCGGTCGATGGCGACGGCGTAGGGGGTCTGGGTGGCCTCGGCGACCTTCTTGGCCGCGGTGACCCACTCATCCCAGGTGACCTTGTCGGAGGTGTCGCTGGGGACGGGGACGCCGGCCTGCTCGAAGAGGGTGCGGTTGATGAAGGGACCGGTGACGGTGAACTGGGTCGGGAAGCCGTGCAGGCCGGTCGGGTTGGCATCGGTGCGCATGGAGCCGAGCACCTCTTCGGGCCAGTTGGCCTCCCAGGCGGCGGCATCGGTCATGGTGGGCCGCATGTCGAGGTACCAGCCGCCGAAGCGGCGCACGTCGGTGACGCGGGCCATGTCGGGGCCGGTGCCGGTCTCCACCTGGCCCTGCAGGATGTTGTGGATGTCCTTGTAGGCCACGGTGTCCATGACGACCTTGATGCCCGGGTTCTCCTTCTCGAAGCGGTCGAGCAACTCGCGCATGGTCTGGCCTTCGGTGCCATCGTCGTACCACATCATCCGCAGCTCCACCGCTGGGCCTGCCGGCGCGGCAGCAACCGGCGCCGGCGCCTTGCCGGTGGCCTCGTCCACGGTCTGCTGGATCTTCTCGATGGCCTGGTCGAGGGTCAGCTCGCCGACGATGACCTGGCTGAGGCGATCGCGGATCTCGGTGTTGAGGACGAAGGTCTGCGGGTGGTACTGCAGGGCGTACGCCTCGGGCATGAGCTTGGCGATCTCGGCGACGAAGACGTTGAGGGCTTCCTTGTTGGTGGGGAAGTCAACGCCCTTGCTGACGAGGCCGAGGTGGCCCGGGATGAACAGGGACTTGGCAGAGAACTCGCCGAGGATGTCCTCGCGCGAGAGGAACTCCATGACCTTAGTGACCTCGGCGGGGTGCTTGGTGCCGTCGAAGGCGGTCAGGAGCGCACCGCCGGGGATGCCGGTGCAGCCGGCGTCACCGCAAGGGTTGGGGATGACCTGCCAGTCGAAGTTATCGCCGATGAGCTTGGCGAACTGGCCGACCTGCCAGGAGCCGGACATGTAGAGGACGAGCTGGCCGTTGACGAAGAACTCGTTGGCAGCGGCATAGCCGCCGCCGCCGCCAGCCCAGACCTCCTTGGGGGTGATGCCGTCCTCGTGCCAGCCGAGGATCATGTCGGCTGCGGCGCGGAAGCCGGGCGTGTCGACGGTGAAGGAGCCATCGGGATTGACGTAGGTGGCGCCCATGCTGAGGGAGGGGCCCCAGAAGCGATGGCCGGTGCGGTCGATGGCGACGGCGTAGGGGGTCTGGGTGGCCTCGGCGACCTTCTTGGCCGCGGTGACCCACTCATCCCAGGTGACCTTGTCGGAGGTGTCGCTGGGGACGGGGACGCCGGCCTGCTCGAAGAGGGTGCGGTTGATGAAGGGACCGGTGACGGTGAACTGGGTCGGGAAGCCGTGCAGGCCGGTCGGGTTGGCATCGGTGCGCATGGAGCCGAGCACCTCTTCGGGCCAGTTGGCCTCCCAGGCGGCGGCATCGGTCATGGTGGGCCGCATGTCGAGGTACCAGCCGCCGAAGCGGCGCACGTCGGTGACGCGGGCCATGTCGGGGCCGGTGCCGGTCTCCACCTGGCCCTGCAGGATGTTGTGGATGTCCTTGTAGGCCACGGTGTCCATGACGACCTTGATGCCCGGGTTCTCCTTCTCGAAGCGGTCGAGCAACTCGCGCATGGTCTGGCCTTCGGTGCCATCGTCGTACCACATCATCCGCAGCTCTACGGCCTCTGCGGCTGGTGCAGCGGTGGGTTCGGGCGCCGCGGTTGCCTGGGGGGGCGCCTCGGTCGGGGCCGGCGCCGCGGTGGGCGCCGGCGCAGGCGCAGGTGTGGCCGCCTGGCCGCATGCGGCCAGGAGCAGCGAGAGGACGGCAAGGACTGCGAGCATCTTGTGCAACTTCATCGTTCTTCTCTCCTTATTGGATTGAGCATGATTCGAACGTGCCTCGTTATTGGCAATTGGTTGGCGTCCCGTAGGTTCGTACCTCCTTCCAGGAGCGGCGCCGGCCGGGATCGGGATGCCCTAAGTCAGGCGCAGCACGGGCAGGCCGAGCATCCGTGCGAGTGCAAGCAGGGCGTCCATGTGATCGCCATAGGTCAGCGAGACGTGGTGGTCCAGCCCTTCGGCCATGATGGTGTCCAGCACTTCGCGGCCGGACTGGTCGAAGCGCAGCACCCCCGAGGTGCCCGAGAAGCTGAGCGGTGCGCGCAGCATCTCGCCGCTGCCGACGACCAGGCGATACGCGCCGGTGGCCTGGCTGAGGCGGGCGAGGGTGACGCGGCCGGGCTTCAACGGGAACTCCATCAGCAGCGGCAGCTTGCGGTTGGAATGGATGGTCCCCCGCGGCTGGAACTCAGGATCGGCCATCGACAGCGGCGCGAGGCCACAGTGCCACAGGACGGCCTCGTCGCGATGGACATCGAAGCCAACCATGTCGGTGCCAAAGGCCGGCTCACCGCTCAGCCACTGCAGCATGAGCTGCGTGACCGTGCCGTTGACGTCGGCCTCACAACTGCACGGGATCATCCGATCGGAGAGCATGGACATGGCGCCGCAGGCAGCGCAGCCCAGCTCAGTGAAGAACTCGGGCCAGCAGCGCACGGCGAGTCCGTCGTATGCGTGCTCCCGAGCCAGGTCTGCCAAGGTCAGGTAGGCGCCGAGCGTCTTACGCAGGCTGGGCTGGTCGAGTTCGGCCAGCCCAGCGACGCGCCGGCCCAGCTCCGCCAGTGCGTCGTCCACACCGGCCGGGGCCGCGGTCCTCGCGCCGTCGAACACCTCTGACAGCCCGCGCTGCACGACGCGGATGCCGGCCAGCGCGGCCAGCGCCTCGCCGTCGAAGGTGCACGGCGCGAAGCCGTCAGGATTCAGGCCGAAACGGCCGATGCGCGCACTCCGCAGCAACCGCGCAGCCCGTCCCGCGCGGGCGAGCAGCAGCACCTTGTCGAGCGCAGCCGGGTCGTCCGGCGCAGCGTAGAGGTAATCGTAGCCGATGCCCTCGCGGTGCAGACCGTGCGCAGCAAGGTTGATGCCGCAGAAGGCGTTCAGGCGGAGCCGCCCGCCGGTCCGCTCCTCGGGCGGCGCCCACAGCAGCAGGGGCGCCGGCGTGGCGGGCGCCGGCGTGGCGGGCGCGGCGGGCGCGGCGACCGCGCGTGCGAGCGCCACCACCATCGTGGCATCCGCAAAGCTGGCCTGCCACACCAGCAACAGGTCGATCGGCGCGTCCTGGAGTCCCTCTGCCGCGGCCTGCGCAGCCTGCAGGTCCATCACCAGCGCTTCGGGACCCTCGAGCGTGACCTGGCCCGTGGCCAGCAGGCCGGCCCGGACCTGGGCCGTCACTTCGGCGGCGAGGGCAGTGTCGAAGGTCGGCCGGGCCAGGGCCACAAAGCCGATGCGAAGCGGTTGGATCACACGATGTCCTTTCCCATGTGACGGGGCGCGACAGCGCCGCCTACATATCCTGCTTGTAGAAGAAGGCGTCCAGCGCGAGCGCAGCTGCGCCCACGACGCCGACGTTCGGGCCAAATTCGGAGACGCACAGCGTCACTGCGCGGCCCAGGCCGGCAAACGAGCGGCGGTGCATCGTCTCTTCGATGACCGGCAGCATCAGGTCCTTGCCCGAGGCAAAGAGCCCGCCGAGGACGATCATGTCAGGGTTGATCAGGTTCACCAGGTTCGCGAGCGCAGTGCCCATGTGCTGCGCACAGCCCTCGATCAGCGCCAGCGCCTCGCAATCGCCTGCTCGGGCTGCCGCGAAGACGGCATCGATCGCGGCGCCGTCGTGAGCGGCAGCACCGTCGCGCTGCTCCGGTGCGCCACCGACTTGCTCGGGGGCAAGCGCGTCCCGCAGGCGGGCGGCCAGGATCGAACCTGGCTGTTGAGCGGCCAGGATGAGCGCCCGGCGCACGATCACGGTCTCGGACACGAGCGTCTCCAGGCAGCCGGTGTTGCCGCAGCGGCACGCTGCGCCGTCGACCGGGATGACGGTGGTGTGGCCGATCTCGCCTGCGCCTGCGCGCGTCCCCCGGTAGATCTGGCCGCCCACGACGAATCCTGCGCCCAGCCCCACGCGGCCGTAGACGAATGCCAGCGTGTTCACGCCCCGGCCGAGGCCGAACATTGACTCGGCCAGGGCCATCGCGCGGACGTTGTTGTCGACCAGAACGGGCAGTCCCAGCCGGTCGCCGAACACCTCAGCCAGCGGCACATCGCGCCAGCCCAGGTTCGGCGCGAGCACGTTGACACCGGTGTCAGGATCGACGAGGCCCGACGCACCGACGCCGATGCCGACCAGCGACTCGGGGACGACGCGCTCGCTCTCCAGGACGCTGCGGGCCAACTCGACGGCCTGGTCCAACACGTCCATGGCCGGCACGTCCGCCGGGTGATGGATCATCCGGCAGGCGCTGAGATTGCCCAGCAGATCGACCATGCCCGCCCTGAGCGTGTCAACCCCAAAGTGGATGCCCAGGGCGCAGCGTGAACCGGGCACAAGGGCGATCGGCGTCGCAGGGCGGCCGCTGGGCCGCCCGGGCATGTCGAACGGGTCGGCCGCGACATCGGGCTCCGATTCCGACACGATGCCCTGCAGCATCAGCTCGTTGACCAGGTTGGTGATGGTGGTGGTTGACAGGCCGGTCGCCTGCGCCAGCCGCACCCGTGACTGCGCGCCGCCCCCAAGCAGCGTCAACAGGATCGCACGCAGGTTGTGCGACTTGATGTTGCCGACACTTCTGCCGGTGAGAGCGGGCGTGAGGACGGGCTGGCGTAGCATCGTTGGCGGCCCCCGATTAATTCATAAAGGGGAATAAATAACCTGGCGATAGTATCGCGCATTTGCGCGGTGTTGTCAATCCGGGAAATTAGGGGATTGGGGATCGGTGAACGGGGCTACCAGGTTGCGTGGTGCTCTTCGGCGAAGCCGGTGAGGCCGTCGATGGCGATCGTCTCGCCGTCGTCGGTGACGATAGCGCCTGCGTAGCGGCCGAACATCTGATGCACCTCGCTGGTGATGACGAGGAGGTTGGTCTTCGCCACCCGTTCGAGGAAAGGCGTGAAGGTCAGGTCGAGACGCCCGTCGGGCGAGCGCATCGTCCACGGCCGCATGAAGTCCGTGTTGTCGTAGGTGAAATCGACCTGGCCGAGCTTGTGGACGCGGCCGTCCAGGATCACGGTGTTCTCGGTCGCGGCCGACGTGTCCCCGAAGCCGAAGCCGAGGTTGAGTCCGATCGTGCGGCGGTCGGGCAGGAATCCGGACGCACTGGCCCAGACCCAGAAGGAGCGATACTCCCACACCCCGCGACCCCAATCCAGGTTCCCCAGGCAGGTGTCGGGGCGCAGGGCCGTCTCCTCGTCGCCGATGCGCAGCCGGCCTTCCGCAGGCATGCAGTTCACCTTGCGGTTGTAGTAGAAGCGGTTGCCGCGGATGGGGATGACGATGACCGTGGACTCGTGCTCCGGCGGCAGCGCGAAGTCGATGTCCGCCTCGAGCGGCTTGCCATCGAAATCGGGCCAGCGCACCGCCAGCCGGCGCTGCGCGGGAGTCACGCTGAACGACAGGCGCACCTTGCCGTTGTCGAAGCGGGATTCGCCCGCAGTGCTGTTGCGCGGCAGCACGACGCTGCCCCCGGGCGGGGTGGTCAGCGTTTCCTCGTGATAGCGGCCGGTGGCGAAGTCGACCGTGTAGATGAACACCTGGCCCGCGTAGCCGAGGTTGGCCAGGGTGGCCGAGAAGAAGCGATCCGGCGTGGTGACGCCGTAATAGTCCCAGCGCTTGACGCGGAAGCGCTGCAGGAAGCGCCACGGCGCCCCGTAGAACGCGGCCTGCGCCAGGTTGCAGTCGAGCACCGGCTGGCGGGCCCAACCGGCCGCGGTCAGGCTGCCATCGGGCCGCAGGAGCGGTCCCGGCGTGACGATCTCTCGTTGTTCTGCGACTGGCATGGGTTGCCTCCGGTCCGCCACTATGGGGGCAGGGTGATGCGATCGGTCGGGTGTTTCACGCCTTGACGCGCGCGTGCACGCCCAGGTTGCGCCGCGCGTAGTCCCGAAATCGTACAAGGTCGTCGTCGGAGCGAAAGCCGCGCTTCGGCAGAAACATGCCGACGGCCCCGGGCAGCATCAACGCGAAATCGCTGTCGGTCTCGACGATGCGCGCGAAATCCGTCCACTTGCCCTTGCCCTCGCGCGTCCCCTCTTTGGACTTAATCTGCAGGCTGTACCCCTGGTCGGTGAAGCTGTAGTGCGCCACTTCATTGATGCTTTGCTGATGTGCGATGAGCTTCTGGCCCTGCCGCACCATCTGCAGATAGATGATCAGCGGGAGGAAGCCGAACACGAGGATGGGCGCCTGGCCGAGGATGGCGCGAACGAGTCCGTGTTGGGGCATCGTGCGGACCGCAAGATAAAGCGCAAGGAGAACGGCGGTCGCGGTCAGCACGAGGAGCACCTGGTACGAGCGGCGCATCATGAGCATGTGCGTCGCTGCGCGGCGGTAATCCTGGATATCGGGCGCCAGGTCGATCTCGACGGGAGGTTGGGTCATGGCTCGGCCTTTCGACGGCGGAAGCGCCCTCCCCGGATGCTCAGTTGGGCTGGGCAGCCGGGGGAAGGAGCAGGAAGAGACTCAGGCCAGGAACGCCACGGCCGCCTCAGCATACGCGCGGCCCGCGTCCACCATGGCCGCGATGTCGACGAATTCGTTCGGTTGGTGCGCCAGCTTCGGATCGCCCGGGCCGAAGATAATGGTCGGCACCCCGAGCGCAGGCACGAAGATGGCCGCCTCCGTCGCAAAGGGCATGACGATAAGCTTGGGCTCCCAGCCCATGCCGCGTGCGGCGGCTGCCATGAAGCGCACGACCGCGGGATCATCGGGCTTGGTTTCGACGGACGGCAGGTCGAAGTGCACCGTCGTCACTTCACCGTGGAACCCAGGCACCCGCCGGGCACGATCGGCGAGAAAGTCCTCCAACTGCTTGCGTATCTGGGCATGCACCTGGCCCGGCACGGTGCGCATGTCGATGTTGATCGAGCAGCGATCCGGCACGACATTGACCTTGACGCCGCCCTGGATGGTGTTGATGCTGCGCGTGAACGGCCCCAGTACCGGATGGGTGGTGAAGGGGATGTCGAGCTGGTCGAGCTCCTGGAGCAACGGGGCCATCATCGTGATGGCGTTGACGCCCAGGTGCGGCGTGGAGCCGTGCGCGGTCTTGCCGTACGTGGTGATTTCGGGCCAGAAGACGCCGCGTTCCGCCAGGCCGACCCCGTTGGAGGTGGGTTCCGAGATGATGATGACCTGTACGTCGCCCAGGGTGCCCTCGGCGCAGAGCAGCTTCGCGCCGATCATGTTGACTTCTTCACCGACGGTGCCCGCGATGATGAGGTCACCGCGCAGCTCGACGCCCGACTCGACCACGGCCCTGGCCGCGACCATCATGGCCGCGAGGCCACCCTTCATGTCGCCCGAGCCCCGGCCCCAGACCTTGCCCTCCGCGATCTCTCCGGCGAACGGTGGATACAGCCACTCCTGCCCTCCGACCGGCACTACGTCGAGGTGGGCATTCAGCACCAGGCCCGGCACGCCGCCCGACCCCTTGCGCCGCGCGACGACGGTCACTCGGTTCTCCCCCTGCTGCAGGAACTGGGTCGTGAAACCCAGCGGCGCCAGGTAATCAGCCACATACTCGGCCGCGATCTGCTCGTTGCCGGGCGGGTTGACCGTGTTGAACCGGATCAGCTCGCTGCAGACGCGCGCCACCTCTGCCGCATCGATGTTAAACGGCGTCGCCTCAGTACGATCGCTTGTCATCTCCGTTGATCCCTCATCTGTGCGTTATGCAGCCGGGATGGCGCACCGCGCCATCCCGGGAGGTCAGTTGCGGAAGGCTAGGCCTCGATGTTGAAGAACTTCAGCATCAGCGCGCCGCCAAGCATGGTGCCGAGTACGGTGATGACGATCGTCCAGGCGCCTGGCACCTTCAGGAAGTAGCAGAGGAAGAACAGGGCAATCGAGAGCGGAGCGTACTTCCAGCCGCGCAGGATGAACTGCCCCCACACCGCGCCGAAGACCGCGGGCAGGAGGAATTTGTTGAACGCGTCGAGCAGCCAGGGCGGGAAGATCTGCTGGATCGCACCGATGAGGAGAGCGCCGACCAGAATCGCGGGGATGCTGATCAGCACGGAGGTCGCGATGCCGATGGCGGCGACGAGCTCTCCTTCCATCGAGCCCTCTTTTGCGCCAGCAACTTCCAGGGCCACGGCTGCGCACGGGACGCGCAGGTTCGAGCCGTTGCCGGTCGTGGAGATCATGTACCAGCCGGCGTTGCCCACGATCGGATAATAGGAGATCGGTTCGCTGAAGTAGAACGGCACGGCGTAGGTCATGGCCAGGCCGAAGCCCGTAACAATGGTCTGCCATGAGGGGAACTGGCCGTACAGGACGTAGAGCAGGATGGACGGGATGAAGAGCGCCAGGAACACCGCCAACGCGGTGATCGTGCCCACCCGGTGAACCGGCTTGAGATAGTCGCGGGCGAACGCGGTCGGGTCGATGTTCCGATTGCCCCTCGCGTCGGCGTGCGCGGTCTTGGATGCTGTGGTTGCCATGGTAACTCCTCCTTAACCTGCCACGATCTTGCCGGCGAGCATGCCGATGAACATCGCGATGCCGAGCGCCCACTCCTTCAGGCCGGGCCGCTTGATCCAGTCGGCCAGCTTGAACAGGAACATCGACGTCAGCACGGCGACGAGCACTGCGACGGTGAAGCCGCCCTTTTTCATGGCGTTGTTGAGCGAGTAGTAGGTGAAGACCGCGATCATACCGCACGCGCCGATGACGGCCAGCAACTTGGTATTGCCGCCCGTGATGGCCTCACGCGCCTTGCCGAGATAGCGGGTGAAGATGCCTTCCACCGACCAGCCCCAGCCGGCGATGTTCATGATGAGCACCGCGGCTGCAAAGCCGGCCATGGTGAAATTCGGTGTCCCGAATTCCTCGCCGGCAGCGATGGCCGCGTTAGATACCTGGGCCAACTCGGTAAAGACGGAGCCGACGCCCACCGCCTCACGCTGGAAGGCAAGGCCGGGGCTGATGGCGACAGCCAGGGCGATCATGACGAAGATGTTGGCGATGACAGGGCCGATGGCCGTGATGGCCGCGCCGCGGATCATGTGGCGCGTCTCAGCGGGCGTGTAGCCGTTGGCGTGCATGAAGTTGCGCGCCTTGGTCATGAAGAACCAGGCCTGATAGAGGCCGATCACGGAGGTAATGGCGCCCGCGATCCAGATCCACGGGCCATTCGCGATTGCTTTCCAGTCCATGGAGAGACTCCTCAGATCGGGATGGCGTGTCGCAGTGGGTAAGCCAGGCCACGGATGACAGCACCGGGGTGGATGAAAACGCCAGGTTTATGAAGGGACAGGTTTGGAGGCTTGGCAGATCATCTCCTTCGCGGGTAGTGTCTGCGAGCGAGCGAGGGGCAGGCCTGCGGTCCTCGAAATCGCCGCTGCGGAGCGATAACGTGGCAAACAATGCATAGACGACGTTGTCACCCTGCACGCGTCGGAGTATATGCCAGCCGCGCGCGCTTGGCAAATCCCGGATATGTCAAGTGTAATGAACATTACGGGTCGTGGCGCAAGAAACGTGGTTGGGGCAGGCGAACGGTGCTGGGCCGGTCCGCCAGGCGGACCGGCCCAGCACTGCACAGGATGGTCTACTCGGAGGCCAGGGCGGCCGCCGCGTGGGCCTTGCGATCCTTCATGCGCAGATAGAACTTGGTGATCTCCTCGGCGATGGCTGGGATGATGGCCAGGCCCAGGACGAGGAACCATTCCTTGGGTGCCAGGAAGTGCGTGTTGAAGATCGGCTGCAGGAACGGTGTGTTGACCACGATGAGCAGCAGGGTGACCGAGAGGCCCACCGCGTACAGCATCCAGCGGTTGCTGAAGATGCCGAGCCGGAAGAGCGAGACGCGTTCCGAACGGACGGTGAAGGCGCGGAACAGTTCGCACAGCGAGAGCGTGACGAAGGCCATCGTCTCGGCGGTCTGGACGTCGACCCCGCGCCAGTCATACTTGAGCAGATGCACCAGCAGGTTCTCGCCCGCCGGAACGCGCGAGGCGAGGTGCCAGGTCAGGCCCAGCACGAACGCGGTGAGCACTACGCCCGACTGGGCGATGGTCTGGATGATGATCCCCAGCCGCATCGATTTGTTGATGATCGATTCGCGCTTGGGACGAGGCGCCTGCTGCATGACGTCCGGATCGCCCTTTTCCATGGCGAGGGCGAGGGCCGGCGCGCCGTCGGTGAGCAGGTTCAGCCACAGCAGCTGGATCGCGGTGAGCGGCATCGGCAGGCCGGCGAGCACTGCGGCGAAGATGATCACGATCTCGGCGATGTTCGACGACACGAGGAAGAACACGAACTTCCGGATGTTGGAGTAGATGATGCGGCCCTGGCGGATGGCCGCGACGATGCTGGCGTAGTTGTCGTCCGTCAGCACCATGTCGGCCGTACCCTTCGCGACGTCGGTGCCGGTGATGCCCATGGAGACGCCGATGTCCGCGAGCTTGATCGCCGGCGCATCGTTCACGCCGTCGCCCGTCATGGCAACGACCTCCTCGTTCGCCCGCAGCGCGTCGACGATGCGCATCTTGTGCTCGGGTGAGACGCGGGCGAAGACGTCGGTGTGCTTGACCTCCTGCACCAACTGCTCGTCCGACATCGCATTGAGCTCGGTCCCGCTGTAAACCTTGTGGCCTGGCCGCAGGAGCGAGATGCTCTGGGCGATGGCGCGGGCCGTGCTGGCGTGGTCACCGGTGATCATGATCGTGCGGATGCCGGCGCCCCGGGCCATCTCCAACGCAGGCTTGACCTCGGTGCGAGCCGGGTCGATCATCCCGACCAGGCCGACGAAGGTCAGATCCTGCTCGACGTCCTCGGCCTTGAAGTCGTCAGCCACGTCCGGCACGATTCGGTAGGCCAGGCCCAGCACGCGCAGCGCCTGGTTCGACATGGCGTCGTTGGCGTCGAGGATCTGCTGGCGCAGGCGGTCGTCCAGGTCCATCACGCGATCATCGACGGTCTGCATCCGCGTGCAGAGGCCCAGCACCACGTCGGGACCGCCCTTGACCACCACCGACTTCCAGCGCAGCGGCGACTCACCGTTGAAGGGCGAGCTGTCTTCCGTGCGCGGCCGGTCGATGGAGTGGATGGTGACGAACCGCTTGCGGTCGGAGTCGAACGGGATTTCCTTTTCGCGGGGATAGGCAGCGTTCAGCTCGTCCTGCAGGATGCCGGCCTTCGCGCCGGCGATCAGGATGCACCCTTCGGTCGGGTCGCCGACGATCCGGTAGGCGACCTTGCCATCCATCTGCACTTTCTCCAGCTGCGCGTCGTTGTTGAGCGTGCCCACCCACAGTGCAGTCGTGACGCCGGGGTAGCGGGCCAGATCGATCGCCTTGCCATCCTGCTGGAACTCGCCCGTGGGCTCGTTGCCGCTGCCGGTGACGTCGATCGTCATACCGTCGACCCAGAGCTTGGTCACGGTCATGACGTTCTGGGTCAGCGTGCCCGTCTTGTCCGAGCAGATGACGGTGGCGGAGCCAAGCGTCTCCACCGCTGCGAGGCGGCGGATGAGCGCATTCTGGCGCACCATCTCGCGCATGCCGAGCGCAAGGCTGATGGTCACCACTGCGGCCAGGCCCTCGGGCACCGCCGCGATCGCCAGGCTGACGGCGATCATGAAGGACTCGACGATGGCGTCGATCGTTGCTTCGGAGAAGCCTTCGGTGAAGAGACCGCTGCGCGCCAGGCCAAGCAGGAAGACGACGCCACAGATGATCAGCGCTGCGATGCCCAGCATCTTGCCGAGCTCGTCCAGGCGCCGCTGGAGGGGCGTCTGTTCCTCCTCGACGCTCTGCAGCATATCGGCGATGAGGCCCAATTGGGTCTTCATGCCCGTGGCCACGACCATGCCGCGGCCGCGGCCGTACGACACGACGGTGCCCATGAACACGGTGTTCTTGCGGTCGCCTAGCGACGCGCTCTCGTCCAGGACCAGCACCGCGTTCTTCTGAATGGGCACCGATTCGCCGGTCAGGGCGGCCTCCTCGACCTTCAGATTGACTGCCTCGAGGAGGCGCATGTCAGCAGGCACGAAGTTGCCGGATTCGAGCAGGACGATGTCTCCCGGCACGAGCTCTGTGGCGGGCACGGATCGACGTGAACCGTCACGCAGCACCTGTGCCTCGGGGGCCGACATCTTCTTGAGCGCCTCGAGTGCTTGCTCTGCGCGGCTCTCCTGGACAACGCCGAGGATGGTGTTGAGCACGACGATCGCCAGGATGACGATGGCTTCCACCCAGTCACCGAGCAGGGCGGAGATGACGACTGCGACCAGCAGCAGGATGATGATGAAGTTGTTGAGTTGGGCGATGACGAGCTGGAGGAAGGTCGGACGGGGCTTCTCCTTCAACTCATTTCGTCCGTACTGCGCAAGGCGGGCGCCCGCCTCGGCGGTGGTCAGACCCTCGCCGGGATGCGGATTGAGCCGTTGGGCGGCATCATCCGCACTCATCGAGTGCCACTGCACATCAAGGTCGGGCGGGCCGACGATTGCGCTTGTTCTGGGTTCGGGCATTGTAGTCTCCGTGTATCGATGGGATCGTGTTATTGAGGAGTGCCTGGCGCCGGCGGCACGCGGAGAGCGAGCGGTGCAGCCGGCGTCATCGTCATTGGTCTACGCCTGGTAGGTCCGGGCGGTGACATCGCCCCCGCGGCCGGTCCAATTTGTGTGGAACGTCTGGCCGCGCGGCGTGTCAATGCGCTCGTAGGTGTGTGCGCCGAAGTAGTCGCGCTGGGCCTGGGTCAGGTTCGCGGGCAGGCGCGCGCTGCGATAACCGTCGTAGAACGTCAGCGCGCTGCTCATGGCAGGCACGGGGATGCCGGCCTGGATCGCGCCCGCGACCACGCGGCGCCACGATGCGTCGGCCTCCTGGACCGCCTGACTGAA
>CAZMIS010000028.1:0-19461 GCA_964566325.1 uncultured Anaerolineales bacterium | reverse complement strand
GGGGCTGTTCCTGATCGAGGGGCTGCAGCTGCTGCACATGGCGCTGGACGCCGGCCTCGTCCCGGGGCCGGCCTTCTTCTGCCCGGAGCAGTTTGGCGGCCCCCAGGCGCCGGCCCTCGTCGACCGGCTGCGTTCCGCCGGCGCGATCCTGCACCAGGTCACGGCGGACGTGATGGCCGCGCTCTCGGACCGCGACGGCCCGCAAGGGATCGTTGCGGCCTTCCACAGCTTCGCCGCGCCACTTTCCTCGCTCGACCTGGGCGGCGTCCCCCTGGTCCTCGTCCTGGACCGGCCACAGGACCCCGGCAATCTCGGCGGGCTGATCCGCACCGCGGACGCGGTGGGGGCGGCAGGCGTGTTGGTGCTCGAGCCCGCGGTGGACCTCTTCGACGCGAAGACGATCCGCGCCAGCATGGGCTCCCTCTTCAACCTGCCCGTCGTCCGGTCCGCCGATGCGCCCGTAGCATTGCACTACCTGGCAACCCGCGGCGTCCGCCCGGTCGGCACGAGCGAGCACGCGGGCGAGCCGTGGGGCGAGTCCGCGCTGCGCGGGCCGGTCGCGCTCGTGCTGGGCAACGAGGCGCGCGGCCTCTCCGCCGATGTCCAGCCGCGCATCGCGGCCTGGGCCAGCCTGCCCATGCGGGGCAAGGCCGAGTCGCTCAACGTCGCGGTCGCCGGCGGCGTGCTGATGTACGAGTGGCTGCGGATCAACACCCGATAGTGCCGTCACACCCGCCGGATTGAACGAGCCACCAGCCTGCCGCGGCGATTCTTGCCGTGATTATGGCGAGCCAGGCGTCAACCCGTAATCAAATTCTCCTACTTCGTTCGACCGGTCGGAGGACACCTCATTGGTGAACGCGTCGCGGCGCACCGCGGTCACCCTGTAGTAGTAGTTCACGCTGGGATCGCCCACCTTGGAGAGATCATCCCAGGTGACGACGGCCGGAAAACTGGCACTCCACACCGAGTTGGTCCAGGGCAGCAGCGCGTAGGGCGTGGTGGCGCGGAAGATCCGATAGCCTTCTACGGTGATCGCATTACCGTAGATGTCCAGGTCCACCCGGGGCCAGGATAGCCGCACGTCCACCGTGTTCACGATGGCAATAGCGGCATCGGGTGCTGCCGGCGGCGCCATGATCTCCCAGTAGTAGTCTTCCACCTCGCCGTCAGGCGCGACTCCCCAGGGCAGAAGGCCGGCCACGGAGCTACATCTGAACCGGGCAAGAGTGTAGCCGGTGGGCGGTGACGGCGGCAGGGCAGGCAAACTGAAGTTGAGTGTGGTCAGCAAACCCGGTGGCAGAGGCACGTCGGTGATGATCCGCTCCGCAGGATCGGCCCAGACGCCATCCTTGTTGGTGTCGAGCCAGGCGCTGAGGATGCAGCCAGCCGCCGACGCGGTCATGTCGACCGTAACCGCCGCAGGTTGGCCGGGTATGAGGGCTGCCGTCAGTTGCACGCCGTCCTCGTCGTCGCCATCCGCGTCCGTGTCATCGCCAGCGGCCTGTGCAGTTGGTTGGCCGTCTGGATCCGTGTCGACCGCTGCGCCCATGAACGGCCCGGCGCCGGTCTGCTGGTGTGCCGCGCCGCCAGCCGCGAAAGTCGTGCCGTAGCTGTTGGGCGCATCGCCCAGGTCGTAGGGCGGCGTGGTCAGCACGAACGCCAGGTCCCAGCCTTCTTTGATCGGCTCACCTTGCTCGTACCGGTCCCCTAACTCCGGCGCATCAGGCACGAAGATGCGCACCGCGTCGTCATTGAAGAATCTCGGCCGGGTCTTCCAGCCCCAGGCAAATTCGTCCGGCGGCGGGTCGCCATAGATGGCCGAAATGCTTAGCCAATAGACCCGTTCCCCGTCCGGCTTCTGATAGAACCACTCATCCTCCGGCAGGACCAGGTGATACTCGAAACAGCTGTCGGGATCGTTCATTGCCCCGGGGAAGAAGTCACAACCTGCCAGTCGTTCGTGGACATCCTCACGTCTCGCGACAGACTCCCAGACCAAAACGGCGGGATGGCTGAAGCTCGTACCCGCTGGCGTGTCCGTCCAGATGCCGATATGGAATCCTTTGGGCGCAACGGACGGTGGCCCTTCCTTGTCCCAACCCTCATACGAACCCCACCAGTGAATGTCGGTGACCGGCCGGTCATCGCGGCACAGCCAATCATCGGCCGCGATCTGCCGGCCCTCGAAGACAGAAAGCTCGTCCCAGCCCCAGTAACACTCGGGATGGGGAGACTGCTCGCTCAAGTAGGGCGGCTGCGCCCACTTGACTGCCTCGACGACCACTGGATAATCCTCCACCTCACCGTCACCGGCCCAACCTGCAGGCGCGACGCCGCCGGAGCTTGACAGGCGGAAGCGCGCGTAGGTGCGGCCGGGCGTAGCGGTCGGGGGAACGGTGAAGCAGAGACCGGCGTTGAGACCCGGGGTCATGAAGGTTCCCGAGAAAACACGTTCCGAAGACTCCGGAGCGTCATCCCATGCGCCGTTTCTGTCGAAGTCGATCCAACCGTAAAGGCGCGCAACTTGCGGCGTCGTGTTTGTCAGGTGGACATCAACGCATGCCTGCTGGCCCATCATCAGGGGGTTGGCAAATGTGATGCCGTCTTCATCGTCGCCATCCGAGTCGCTATCATCGCCCGCTGCATTGGCGCCCGGCTGACCATCGATATCCGCATCGACCGCTTGACCGAGCATGTACCCCGTCTGCATCAGGTGACGCGCACCACCGTTGACACTCAAGGTGAGATAGCGTGGAGTTGTCGCGGAATCCGGTGCATCGCCCCAATCGTACTCCTCGGCCTGCGGATTATTGATCAGCAGGAGGTAGTCCTCCGTCTCGCCATCCTCGAAGATCCCGTCGCCCGACCACGGCGTCATGCCGACGGGTCGATCGGTGATCGAGAACCGCGCCCAGGAGCAGCCGGAATTGGGGCCGATGAGGAAAGGCGGCGGCTGTAAGGCAGACAATGGGCCCGCATAGCCGCTGGGCACCGGAAAATCGACCAGCACATGCTCGGAAGCCACGCCGCCCGGGCACGGCGCCGTGCCGCCCCATTGGCCGTCCTGGTTCCAGTCGATCAGCAGGTTCACGAAGCCCATCGCCCCAGTAGGAATGTTGTTGGTCACGAGGATATCGACGTTCGATGCCCACGCGGCGCTCTGGCAGACGTTCCCCAGCGGGGTCCCTGGGGATTGGGCGCATGGCACGACGTTCAGTGACGGGTCGATGGTGTATGGACCGGGTGCGATCAGGCCGGCATCGCCATCAGCAAAGCACTCGTCCGCGTCGTACGCCGGAAAGCATGGGCCGGGTTGGCACAGGCCTTGATTGCCGTCCATCTCCGGATCCACCGACGGGCCAAACCACGCGGTCATGAGGCCGTGCTCTATCCAGAGAGACGGCCCTGGAACGATGCATGTGGACAAGAGGCCGGGGGTGCCAGGCGGTGAGTAGGCCACACCCCCTTCGGGGGCATCGCCGTAATCGCCTGGAAGCAAGGCCGGCTGCGCCGGCTCGGGTGGGGTCGACGCACTGGCGGTCGCTCGGCTCAGGAACACGGTGGCCGCCAAGAGCAGGGCCACCAACGCGACAGAGGTGAACGTGCGAGACATTGGGCGCCTCCTTCAGAGTGAACGAGGCCGCGGGGAAGACGGTGCCGGCAGCAATAGGCGGCGCAGCGGAAAGATCGTACGCATTATCGCGCCAATTGCGAGGTGGCGTCAATAGATTCAATGAATATTGATGATGAATCGCACATCCGCCACATCTGCGGTGTGACCGCTCATCGCCATGGGGGACAACAAGACGCCAATCAGACCGCCCTGGATAACTGCACCCAACGCCGTCGGATGCGCCAGCCAGCTGGGCAACAAGAAGGCTGCTGAGATGCTGGCCTCCAGCCTCTCAGCAGCCCTCACCAGGAACGTTTCGCGTGCGCCTGCTACTGCCCCGGGACCAGGTTGTACTCGAACTCGCCCGTCCGGTTCGACGGCGTCGTCTGCAGCGCGCCGCAGGCGGCATAGGGCTGCACCAGGTAGGCGTGGTTCGACGACGTGATGCCCAGGCTGGCGTGGTCGAACATCTCCGTCATCACCACCTCGCAATTTGGCGCATCTGCGCAGTCGCCGCCCGGTAGGAAGTACGGATCGCTCGTGTTCCACCATACGCGATACTCGGTTGCCCCGTCCGCCGGCGGCCACGTCAGCCGCACCTGCGAGTCGCTGAGCTTCGTGATCTGCACGCCCGTGATCGCGGCCGGTGCGGCGCAGGGCGAGGCCCAAGTCGTGGACGCCATCTCGAACGGCTCGGCCATGCCGGTGGCCAGCCAGGCATCCAGCAGGTTGGCACCCTCCTGGTCCAGGAAGTCGCTGCCATCGGGCGTATTCGCCAGGTAGAGGAACTGCACGTATTCCCAGCTGGTGGGCTGATAGAGTAGCTTGATCTCCGCGCTGGCCGCGCCGGCCGGCGGGTTGAGGGCCAGCTCGTCCCAGTAGTTGTAGGTGCCGCCCGTTGTCGGGTTCCCGTACTGGGTCGCAGGCACGGGGAGCGCGTTGCGCTTGCGGGCCTCCTCGTACGCCATGCCGTAGGGCGGGATGCGGTTGTCCTTGGCCACGGTGTTGTTCAGAACGAAGTGGAACGTCTCGTGATAGGTGCCGGGCGCCTGCGCAGCCAGCTGTCCCAGGGTGTAGCTCACTGCGCCGGTGTCCCGTTCGAAGCTTAGCGGCAGCGAAGCAGCGTAGCCCAGGCCAAGCATCTGAGCCGCCCACTCCTGCGTCATGCCGTAGTGCGCCTCGTAGATCTTCGTGTTCGCGCCGTCCAGGTCCGCGATCGACTTGACGGGCTTCCCGTCGATCGTGGCGACGACGTCGTATTTCCCGTCTTCCCGCAGCAGGCTGTCGCCCGCATCGTACCACTTGACGTTGATCCACATCCGCCGGCCCTCGGGATAGCCCGAGATCAGCTTGTGCGCGGTCAGGTTGGTGACTCTCAGCGTATTGCCGGTCACGCTGAGCGACGCGGCCAGCCGCAACTGCTGCTCCGCGCGCAGCTTGCCGGCGTCGAGTGCCGCCAGCTGGACCGCGGTCATCCCGCCGCCCAGGCGCAGGGTGGCCTGGCTATTCTGGTACTTGATGACGTCGGGCATCCAGTAGTTGCCGCCGGTCATGTCGTGCAGCGGCAGGTCCTTGCGCAGCAAGAGGCCCGACTTGTCCGCGCCGTAGCCGGTCACCGGCCGCATGTGGCACGTCTGGCAGGAGAAGTAGCGCTCCGTGCCATCCTCGTAGTCCCCACCCTTGCCCGCCACCACAGACACGTCGTACGCGGCCTTGATCGCACCGGCCTTCAGGTCGTCGGGCAGGTCGGCGTAGTCCGACACCAACGTGCTGGAGAACGCGCCCGCCTTATACTCGCTGTAGGTACGCTCTACCACGCCGTACTGGTAGGGGAAGTTATTGAACGCGGCCTTCGTGCCGACCGTGCCGCCCAATTGGCCGTCGGCCACCACCGGGTCGGCGGTGGGCTGCGCGCCCCGGTTGTGGGCCAGGTTGCCCACGGCCGGGTTCGAGACATCATGACAGGTACCGCAGTAATCGACGTCGCGATGAAACGCCGAGGGCTTGAACTGGTGCGCCGGATCTGCGTTGCTGTAGGGCCCCAGCTTTTCGCTGCCGCCCCACAGCGACTCCATGCCGCTGCCGTAATAACCCGTGGCCGGCGACTGCTCGTCGTTGGCGATGTACGGTGCAACCATCACGCCCAGGTGCTCCGAATTGTCCGGGTTCGTCATCTTGTGGCAGTTGTCGCAGTCGACGCCGTCAGCATCTCCGGACTTGAGCCCGGTGCCGTCGGTCGGTGTCGAACGATCCCCGTACCAGCCCCCGGTGCTGTGGCAGCGCAGGCAAAGATCGCCCACACCGTCGAAGTCCTGCTCCGCCACCGCCATCGTGGCCCAGAAGATTGGATCGCGGCCCGCGTTAGCCATCATGCCGCCGCGCCAGTTGTGTGCTGGCTCGGCAGCGGGGTCGTAGCCCCCGTGACAGTTATCGCACCGGTCGGGCGACTCCAGCTTGCCGGCTTCGGCCTGCTGCGTGCCGGGCTGCTCGATCACCAGGGGGACTTCGGTCGCGGCCAGGACGGCAGTCGCCGCTCCCGCCAAAAGCAGTACGATCGTCAACAGGATACGTGCACGCATGCGCTTCCTCCTTCGCTTCGGTCCCAACGAGGCGCCAGGGATGCGGGCGCCGTGTGTGAAGCGACGGACAATCTAGTGACGTATATCACACGGGCCGCCGTCTCGTCAAGCCACTAGCCGGTTTCGAACCGTGGCCGTCACCGTGGGCCGCCCCAAGCCATCGCTCAACCGCTTTCGCCCTCACACGCAACAGCCCATTTTTGACGCGCCACGATAGTAGTGCTAGACTTGTGATTCACGTGACCCGCAAGGGTTCCGTTAACAACTCAAACCTGGACAACTCACCCAGAGGGGGGGAGGGATCGGCCCTGTGAACCCCCGGCAACCACCTGGAGCCCCGGACACCGGTTGCGACGCACGCGTACAGCGCAGGCTGTGCGAGGGCGGCGGAGCCTCGGACGGGCTACCCGGCTGGTGCCAATTCCGGCAGCCGCCAGAGCGACTGGAAGATGAGAGGTCGGCCTCAGCCAGCTATGTGCATGTGCCCTCCTCTCGGAGGGCGTTTTTATTTCTGCGGAGTGAGTCCAATGCCGCGCACCCTGTGGTGGGAAGACAACCAACTGAAGATGATCGACCAGCGCATCCTCCCGCTGCGCTACGAGATCCTGTCCTACACCGACTATCGTGAGGTCGCCGCGGCCATCACGGATATGGTGGTGCGCGGCGCGCCTGCGATCGGCGCGGCCGGTGCGTTCGGCATGGCCCTCGCCGCACTGCAGAGCCCGGCAACGGACCGCGACAGCTTCCTCATCGACCTGGCCCGGGCCGGGCAGACGCTGGACGCGGCCCGGCCGACCGCGGTGAACCTGAGCTGGGCCACATCCCGCATCATGGAGCACGCGGGTCGCCTGGTCCTGCCCAACGTGGACGACCTCCGCGCCACGGTCGTTGCCGAGGCGCAGGCGATCGCGGACGAGGACGTGGCGATCAACCGGCGCATGGGTGCGTTCGGCGCAGAGATCGTCCCCCAAGAGGCGAACATCCTGACGCACTGCAACGCGGGCTCGCTGGCCACGGTGGACTACGGCACCGCGCTCGCCGTGGTGCGCGCCGCGCACGAGCAGGGCAAGGCCATACACGTCTGGGCCGACGAGACCCGGCCGCGGCTGCAGGGCGCTCGTCTCACCGCATGGGAGCTGATGCAGGACGGCATCCCTATGACGCTGATCGCAGACAACGCGGCGGGCATGCTGATGCGGCTGGGCCGGGTGGACGTGGTGCTGTACGGTGCGGACCGGGTCGCGGCCAACGGCGACGTGGCCAACAAGATCGGGTCCTACAAGCTGGCCGTGCTCGCGAAGGAGAACGGCATCCCGTGCTATTCGGTCGTGCCCACGCCCACCATCGACCTGAGCTTGGCGCACGGCGACCTGATTCCCATCGAGGAACGGGGCTGGGAGGAAGTGGCGAAGGTGGGCAGCGAGCAGGTCGCTCCGGACGACGTGCCGGTCTACAACCCTGCGTTCGACGTGACGCCCCACCGCTACCTGACCGGCATCATCACGGAGGAAGGCATCTGCTATCCGCCGTTCACCGTCAGCCTGCGCCGCGCGGTCGAGGCCGCGGAGGCGCGGCGCCGCGCTGCACAAACCTCCGAGGTTTGAACGACCCGCATTTTGCGAGTGTATTGTAGGGGCGGGGTCTCCCCGCCCAACTGAGGGCGAGGCGACCTCGCCCCTGCGGTCGATCCGTCCAGGATCGTTCTGCCATGAGTCTGGGAACGCGAATACGCATGACCGACCATCCCTATCTCGACCGCATCTTCTGCACGGACGCGCGCGACATGCATGCCGTGCCGGGCGAAGTTGTCCAGCTCGTGGTGACCTCCCCGCCCTACAACGTGGCGAAGGACTACACCGATCACAACGACAGCCTCAGCCTGGACGAGTACCTGGCGCTGCTCGACGCAGTGTGGCGCGAATGCTACCGCGTCCTGGCGCCGGGCGGCCGGCTGTGCGTAAACGTGGCCAACACCGATCGTAAGCCCTACCTGTCGCTCGTCAGCCTGATCGACGAGCAACTGCGGACCTCCGGACAGACGTGGCTGCATCGCGGCCACATCATCTGGGACAAGGGCGCGTCCGCGGGCACCAGCACCGCGTGGGGCAGCTTCGGCCGTTCGAGCAACCCGACGCTGCGCGACGTGCACGAGTACATCACGATCTGGAGCAAGGATCAGCTCCGCCTCGACGGCGGCGGGCCGACCGGCGCCACGGGCAACGAGTTCGCCGCCTGGACGCGGAGCATCTGGCGGCCGGAGGATGCGCTCAAGGATCTGGAGCGCAAGATCGCGGGCAAGCTGGCAGACGCCCGGCGGCGTGAGAAGGACGACGCCTGGATCGCCGAGTCCATCGCCCGCGCGGTATGGGGCCAGGCGATCGGGCCGGGCGAGTCGGTCTGGGAGATGACGACTGAGACGAGCGTCCCCCACCCCGCGCCCTTCCCCGAGGAGCTGCCGCGGCGCCTGCTGCTGCTCTACACGCAGCCCGGCGACACCGTGCTCGACCCGTTCATGGGCTCCGGCTCGACCGCGGTCGCGGCAGTGATGACCGGCCGCCACTATGTGGGGTGCGAGGTGTCTGCGGAGTACTGCCAGTTGGCGGAAAAGCGGATACTGCAGCATATCGAGCCATACCGCGCATCGAGCACCGATCGCTTAGGCGAAGAGAGAGCCGACTACCATCCAGATCCTGAGTAGCAGGCGCCAGCATCCAGCACCCAGTATCCAGAATCGAGGCGATATGTCAGTCATCGTCACCGGGTCGATTGCGACCGACTACCTGATGAAGTACCCCGGCAAGTTCCGGGAACACATCCTGATCGAACAGACGGGCAAACTCAGCGTGAGCTTTCTCGTCGAAGAGAAGGAGATGAGCCGCGGCGGCATCGGGCCGAACATCTCCTACACCATGGCCCTGCTGGGCGAGCGGCCCCGGCTCATGGGCACGGTGGGCCAGGACTTCGGCGACTACCGCGCGTGGCTGGAACAAAAGGGCATCGACACCTCGCTGGTCGTTTCCTACCCCGGCGAGTTCACCGCCACCTTTACCGTCATCACCGACCTGGAGCAGAACCAGATCGCCGGATTCCACTCCGGCGCGATGGCGCGCGGCCGCGAGCTGACCTACCGGGGCCTTGACAGCGAGAGCGTCGACTACGTCATCATCTCCCCGCACGATCCCGAAGGGATGATCCGCAACTGCACCGAGTGCCGCGAGCTGGGCCTGCGCTTTATCTTCGACCCCAGCCAGCAGCTTGCGCGGTTGGACGGAGACCAGGTGCTGCGGGCAATGCAGGGCGCCTTCGGCATGACGGTCAACGACTACGAGCTCGAGCTGGTCAAGTCGAAGACCGGACTCTCGGAGAAGGACATCCTGGATCGCGTCGGCATGCTGGTCGTCACCCGCGGCATGGATGGCTCCACGATCATGTCGAAGGATCGCCGCATCGACGCGCCCATCGTGCCGGCCGACATCGTGGCAGACCCGACCGGCGTCGGCGATGCCTTCCGCGGCGGGCTGCTCGTCGGCCTCGTGCGCGGCTACCCGTGGGAAGTGACCGCACGCATCGGCGCACTGGCCGCCACCTACTGCCTGGAGCAGGTCGGCACGATGAACCATCGCTACACCATCCCCCAATTCGTCGCGCGCTACCGCGAGCACTTCGGTGACGCACCCGAACTGGGGCACATGTTAAGGAAAACTGAAGAAGGAAGATGAAAGATAGGCAGGTGGAGGAACCAACGCATATCTTCCTTCTTCCATCTTCGATCTTCCTTCGAATTAAGCAAGGAGAAATGAACGAGTGAGCACAAACTACGACATCAAAGACATCCGGCTGGCCGAGAAGGGCCGTTTCCGCATGCAGTGGGCCGCGCGTGAAATGCCCGTGTTGGACCAGCTGGAAGAGCGCTTCGCCAAGGAGCGCCCGCTGGCCGGGCTGCGCATTTCCGCGTGCCTGCACGTGACGAGCGAGACCGCGAACCTGATGCGCGTGCTGCAGGCCGGCGGGGCCGACGTGGTGCTGACCGCGTCCAACCCGCTATCCACGCAGGACGACGTCGCCGCGACGCTGGTCGCGCACTATGAGATGCCGGTCTACGCGATCAAGGGCGAGAACAATGCGACCTACTACCAGCACATCAAGGCCGCGCTCGACTTCAAGCCGCACATCACGATGGACGACGGTGCGGACCTCGTCGGCACCCTGCACAAGGAGCGCCGCGAACTGCTCGACGGCATCATCGGCGGCACCGAGGAGACCACCACGGGCGTCATCCGCCTCCGCGCGATGGCCCACGACGGCGAGCTGATGTTCCCCGTTATCGCGGTGAACGATGCGCTGACCAAGCATCTCTTCGACAACCGCTACGGCACGGGCCAGAGCACGCTGGACGGCGTGATCCGCGCGACCAACGTCCTCATCGCGGGCAAGACCGTCGTGATCGCGGGCTATGGCTGGTGCAGCCGCGGCATCGCGTCCCGCGCGGCCGGGCTGGGCGGCAACGTGATCGTCACCGAGATCGACCCGCTCAAGGCCCTGGAAGCCGTTATGGACGGCTATCGCGTCATGCCCATGGCCGAGGCCGCGCCGATCGGCGACATCTTCATCACCGCGACCGGCGACATCAACGTGCTCGACGCACACGTCTTCGACGCCATGAAGAGCGGCGCGATCATGGCCAACTCCGGCCACTTCAACGTCGAGATCAACATCCCGGCGCTGGAGGGCATGGCCGTCGAGGTGCGCCGCGTGCGCGAGTTCCTCGACGAGTACATCCTCCCCGACGGCCGGCGCCTCTACCTGGCCGGCGAGGGCCGGCTGGTCAACCTGGCCGCGGCCGAGGGACATCCCAGCGCGGTCATGGACATGAGCTTCGCCAACCAGGCGCTGAGCGCCGAGTACATGGTGCGCAACCATGCCAGCCTGAAGAAGACCGTCTACAGCGTGCCCGCCGAGATCGACGCGGAAATCGCCCGGCTCAAGCTGGCGGCCATGGGCGTCCACATCGACGTCCTGACCCCTGAGCAGGAAGCCTACCTCAACGAATGGCGGATGGGAACCTGAACCGGAAGGAAGATGGAAAACCGAAGAAGGAAGGTGGACCCAAACCCCGTTCTTCCTTCTTCAATCTGCCTTCTTCCTTACTCGTTTTCCGTCAACATATGCACAGGAGTGAGATAAATGACAACCACCTTCGCAAGTTCGCCGAAGTTCTACTTCACTTCGGAATCGGTGACGGAGGGTCACCCCGATAAGATGTGCGACCAGATCAGCGATGCCGTGCTGGACGCCATCATCAAGGATGATCCGGATGCCCGCGTGGCATGTGAGGTCGCGACCACCACCGGCCTGGTGGTCGTCATGGGCGAGATCACGACCAGCACGTACGTCGATATCGCCGCGCTCGCGCGCGACGTCGTGCGCGACATCGGCTACACCCGCGCGAAGTATGGCTTCGACGCGGACACGTGTGGCGTGCTCGTCTCGATCAAGGAGCAGAGCGCGGACATCGCGCTCGGCGTCGACAAGGCGCTGGAAGCCAAGCGCGGCGAGATGACCGACGCGCAGATCGAGGCGATCGGCGCGGGCGACCAGGGGATGATGATCGGCTTCGCGTGCAACGAGACCGAGAGCTACATGCCGCTCAGCATCGACCTGGCGCACAAGCTGTGCAAGCGGATGACCAGCGTGCGCAAGAGCGGCGTCCTGCCCTACCTCCGGCCGGACGGCAAGAGCCAGGTCACGGTGGAATATCACAACGGCAAGCCCGTGCGCGTCGACACGATCGTGCTGTCCACCCAGCACAGCCCCGATGTCGAACACTCGAAGATCGAGGCCGACCTCTACGAGCGCGTGATCAAGTACGTCGTCCCGAACGGCTACCTCGACGAGAATACGAAGATCTACGTCAACCCGACCGGCCGCTTCGTGGTGGGCGGGCCGATGGGCGACGCGGGCCTGACCGGGCGCAAGATCATCGTGGACACCTACGGCGGTGTGGCACGGCACGGCGGCGGCGCGTTCTCGGGCAAGGATCCGACGAAGGTCGACCGCAGCGCGGCGTACATGATGCGCTACGTGGCGAAGAACCTGGTGGCCGCGGGTGTGGCCGACAGGCTGGAGATCCAGGTCAGCTACGCCATCGGCGTGGCCCGACCGCTCAGCATCGCGGTGGAGTCGTACGGCACCGGCAAGGTCAGCGACGAGAAGATCGTCGAGCTCATCAGCACCCACTTCGACCTGCGCCCGGCCGCGATCATCCGCGACCTGGACCTGCGCCGGCCGATCTACCGGGACACCGCGGCATACGGCCACTTCGGTCGCAACGACATCGACGCTCCGTGGGAGAAGCTGGACAAGGTCGCCGCGCTGAAGGCAGCCGCCGGGCTGTAAGGCGGCCGGCCCATCAGTCAGACAGGGGGACAGGTGGAAACATCGCCTGTCCCCTTTCTTTTGTAACTGATGTCAAGTATCATAGTTGACAGGCTCCGCAATCGGGCTATACTCACCAGAGAATTGCTCCACCACCCTTGATAAAGCAACCTGCCGTCGAATGCCGTGAAGCGCCGGCCGTTCCACCCTGCCGATCGACAAGGAGTCATCGATGCGCATACCTGCCGTGCTCAGAAAAAATGCCACGTGGCTGATCGGCCTGGCCGCGACGCTGGCGGTGATCGTGATCCCCCTGGTGTTGCTGCAGCCTCGAACAACCCAGGCCCGCGACAACCCTGCGGCCTCGGTGCCGACCCGCGTCCCCGCGACGGATCACTCGCACCTGCTGCAGGGGCCGTTCGCCTCCGGTTCGGAGGTAACCGCTGCCTGTCTGCAGTGCCACGAATCGGCCGCATCGGACTTCATGAAAACGACGCACTGGACGTGGGAGAGCGCCCCTGTCATGGCGGACTGGCGCGGCGAGACGGTGACCATCGGCAAGAAGAACCAGATCAACAACTTCTGCATCAGCGCGCAGGGCAACGAGAACAAGTGCATGAGCTGCCACGCGGGGTACGGCTGGGAGGACGACGATTTCGACTTTGCGAATCCGCTGAACGTGGACTGCCTGGTCTGCCACGCGGATCGCTCCCTGTACGCGAAGGGCGACTACGGCTATCCGCTGGCAGAGTTGGACCTGGTCGCCGCTGCCCAGTCCGTCGGCCTGCCCACACGCGAGAATTGCGGCTTCTGCCACTACGACGGCGGCGGCGGCAACAACGTCAAGCACGGAGATATGGACTCCAGCCTCAATTACCCGTCTGAGAGCCTGGATGTGCACATGGGACGCCTCGACCTGCAATGCATCGACTGCCACCAGGGGCCGGATCACGCCATCAAGGGCCGCCTGCTGGCCGATAATCTGACGATCCCTGCCGAGGAACAGGTGCAAAGCACGGACTGCCACGCCGAGGCGCCACATGCCGACCAGCGCATCAACCAGCACACATCCAGCGTCGCGTGCCAGACGTGCCACATTTCCGCGATTGCGCTCAGGAACCCGACCAAGATGACCTGGGACTGGTCCACCTCCGGGCAGGATCGGCCCGAAGACCATCTCACCTACCTCAAGATCAAGGGGGATTTCCGCTACGAGACGGAGGTCACACCCACCTACCGCTGGTTTAACGGCAGCAATGCCTACCGCTACATCCTGGGCGACACCATCGACCCGAGCCGGCCCGCGATGATCAACCTGCCGGACGGCGATATCACGGATCCGAATGCCAGAATCTACCCCTTCAAGGTACACGTCGCCAACCAGCCCTACGACACGGTCAACAACATCCTGCTGGCCCCGCGCACGGCCGGCGAGGACGGCTATTGGACCACGTTTGACTGGCCGTCGGGACTGGCGTTGGGCGCCGAGGATGCCGGCATTCCGTTCTCAGGTCAGTACGACTTCGCCGAAACCTGGATGTACTGGCCGATCGCGCACATGGTGCAGCCGGCCGAGGATGCGCTTCAGTGCGAGGGATGTCATGGGCCCGATGGACGCATGGACTGGAAGGCCCTCGGCTACAACGGTGACCCCATCGAATGGGGCAGTCGCCCGCTGAAGAAGTGAGATTCGATCATGATGATGATGATGCGCCACCAACGGACAACGATCCTGCTCGGAGCGGTATTACTGGCGGTCGTCTTTGGACTCGGCGGGGCTGCGGCACAATCGTCCGATCCCGGGTTGCCGCAGGCCGCTCCGCTCCATCCGCAGTTCGCGCTGCTGGATGCGAACGGGGTCAATGTGCTGCAATCGCGCGCGCCGATTTCAACCCTCAAGACGTGTGGCACATGCCATGACACCGCGTTCATCCAGTCCCACAGCTATCACGCCAGCCTGGGCCTGGATCGCTTCGGCCAGCAGGCCGCCGAGGGCGAGGGACGCGCGTGGGATGCCAGCCCGGCCGCATTCGGACAATGGGACCCCCTGCGCTACCGCTATCTCTCGACAGCCGCCGATCCGTCCCTCGATATGGGCACTGCCGATTGGGTGAAGATGTTCGGAGACCGTCATGTCGGTGGCGGGCCGGCGTTCTACGCTCGTGACGGCAGCCTCCTGACCGATCTGCCTCCCTATCCTACCGACCCTGAGACCGCAGTCATGGATCCCCAGACGGGCCAGGCCGTGGCGTGGGACTGGAGCGTCTCGGGCGCGGTGGAGATGAACTGCTTCCTCTGCCACCTCCCTGACCCCAGCAACGCAGCCCGGATCGCTACCCTGCAGGCGGGCGAGTTTGCCTGGGCAAACACGGCCACGCTGGCGGGCACCGGCCTGGTTGAGGCTGCCGGCTCCGGCTTCGCATACGCCGCCGCGGCCTTCGATGGCGAGGGACTGCTCAAGCCGGAATTCGTGACGGTGCAGGATCCCGACAACGACAACTGCGGCCAGTGCCACGGGCTGGTCCAGGCCGATGCACGGACGCCGGTCTCGCTGGCTGGCGCTGAATCGATCCCATGGACCACCCTGACCACCGGCCAGATCATCTCCGGCCAGCAGATCGCCAACTCGGGGATGAACATTAGCGGCAAGGAGCAGCTGGCCCGCTCGTGGGACATCCATGCCGAGCGGCAAGTGCAATGCGTCGACTGCCATTTCTCGCTCAACAACCCGGTCCATGCACGGCATGACAGCGGAGACCAACCGGATCACCTGGTTTACGATCCACGACGCCTGGACCTGGGCGAATACCTCTTGCAGCCGGTGCACGACTTCGCGAAAGGTTCCGCCGCACAGCATGCGATCGCACCGGAACTGGCGGACACGATGCGCCGCTGCGAGGGGTGCCACGACGCCGAATCCACACACGGCTGGCTGCCCTACACCAAGCGTCACCTGGAGACCCTGGCCTGCGAAAGCTGCCACATCCCCAGGCTCTACGCGCCGGCGTTGCAGAGCATCGACTGGACCGTCCTCACGGAGGACGGCGAGCCCCGCCGCGAGTACCGTGGCGCCACGGGTGACCCGCTGCAGGCTGCCACGCTCGTCGAAGGCTATGCCCCCGCCCTCCTGCGCAGCACCGACTCCGACGGCAGAAGCCTCCTGGCTCCGCACAACCTGGTGACCACGTGGTACTGGCTGGCCGGCGATCCGCCCCGGCCCGTCGCCCTGCGCGATCTTCAGGCGGCCTGGTTCGACGGCGACGCGCACGCGGCGGAGGTGGTGGCCGCGCTGGACGGCAACGGCGACGGCTTCCTGGCCGAGGCGGAGCTGGTCCTCGATTCGGAGGCCAAGCAGTCCGCGATCGCCGCGCGCCTCGCGGCCCAGGGCGTCACGAACGCCCGCATCGCCGGAGACGTTCAGCCCTACAGCATCAACCACGACGTCACGGACAGCGCCGGTGCGATTCGCGATTGCGCAGCGTGCCACGGCGCGGACTCCATCCTCGCGCAGCCCATGGCCCTGGCCGGCAGCGGCCCCTCGGGCGTGACGCCCGTCCTGCTGAGCGGCCGCACCATCACGGTCGACGGCAAGCTGCACACCACGGCGGGCGGGGGGCTCAGCTACCAGGCGCCGCCCGACAAGCAAGGGCTCTACATCTTCGGGCAGTCCCGGGTCCGCTGGATAGACTGGCTCGGCCTGCTGGCTTTCGCCGGCGTCTTGCTCGGCATCACAGCACATGCGGCGCTGCGCATCCGGGGCGCCCGGCGACATCCCAGGCACGAAACGCGGCTCAAGCGCGTCCACATCTACGACTGGTACGAACGATTCTGGCATTGGCTGCAGACGTTCACCATCGTCGGGCTGCTCTTCACCGGGCTGATCATCCATAGGCCCGACACATTCGGCATGTTCGCCTTCAGCACGGTGGTCTACGTGCACAATGTGCTGGCCGCGCTCGTGGTCATCAACGCAGCCCTGTCGCTGTTCTACCACCTGACAAACGGCGAAGTAAAGCAGTTCATCCCCCGGCCCAGCGGCTTCTACGACGATGCCATCCTGCAGGCCAAGTACTACTTGGGCGGCATCTTCAGAAACGAACCCCACCCCTTCGATAAGACGAAGGACCGCAAGCTCAACCCGTTGCAGCAGGTCACCTACTTAGGCCTGCTCAACGTCCTGCTGCCCGGCCAGATCATCACCGGTATCCTGATGTGGGGCGCCCAGCATTGGCCCGAAGCGGCTCAGCGCGTCGGAGGACTGCCCCTCCTGGCCCCGGTGCACTCGTTGATCTCCTGGCTGCTGGCCGCGTTCATCGTGATGCACGTGTACCTGGCCACCACCGGACACCGCCCATTGGCCCTCATCCAGGCGATGATGGTCGGCTGGGAGGAGGTCGAGGCGCACGATGGCCACCCCGAAGCTCCCGCGGCCCCCGAGGGCCCGCGCGAGGCACTCATACCCGCCCAGGAGGCGTCCTATGGCAGTTGAAACCGGATCGTCCGGACGGGCCGGCAAGGCGCGGGCCAGGCTCGCTGCTCCCCGCCAGCCACGGCCCTACATCCACCCTTACCTGGGAGGCGCGCTGCTGGGCGTCGTGCTCTTCACCGCGTTCTTCATCACGGGCAACGGCCTGGGCGCCTCGGGCGGGCTGAACAACATCATCGCTTTCTTCGAGGATCTGATCGCGCCCGCCCACATGGACCGGGTGCCCTACCTGGTCAAGATGGCCGGCGGCGACAAGAATCCGCTCGATACGTACCTCGTGTACGTGGTGCTCGGCACCATCCTCGGAGGCTTTGTCTCGGGGTGGCGCAACGGGCGGGTGAAGGTGGAGACTGTGCGCGGCCCGCGCATCACCCCGCGCACCCGCTGGGCCATGGCCTTCCTCGGCGGGGCGATCATGGGTTACGGTGCGCGCTTCGCACGTGGTTGTACCTCGGGGCAGGCACTTTCGGGCGGCGCGGTACTCTCCGTGGGTTCATGGGCCTTCATGTTCGCGGTCTTCGGCGGCGCCTATGCGCTGGCCTACGCCCTTCGCAAGTTCTGGCTATAAGGAGGCACCGGCCATGACGCCATTTCCGCTTGACCTTGCTGCCTTGCTGGGCCACTGGGGCCAGTACGTCGTCTACCTGCTGATCGGCTTCGGTTTCGGCTATGTCCTGGAGAGCTCCGGCTTCGGCAACTCGCTGAAGCTCGCGCGCCAGTTCTACTTCCGGGACCTGACCGTGCTGAAGGTGATGTTCGGCGCGATCGTGACCGCCATGGTGCTGATCTTCGCGGCCAGCGGGCTCGGCTTGCTGGACTACAATTCCATCTGGGTGAATCCCACATACCTGTGGCCCGGCATCGTAGGCGGACTGATCATGGGCGTGGGCTTCATCATCGGCGGCTTCTGCCCCGGGACCTCGCTCGTCTCCCTGGCGACCCTCAAGCTCGACGGCCTCTTCTTCGTGCTCGGCGGGCTGTTCGGCATCTTCCTCTTCGGCGAGACGGTGGACACCTTCGCCGGGTTCTGGAACTCGTCGTACATGGGGCGCTTCACCATCCCGGACTGGCTCGGGCTGCCCACCGGGGTCGTAGTGCTGGCGGTCGTGCTGATGGCGCTGTTCATGTTCTGGGGCGGTGAGAAGCTGGAGGCTCGCTTCGGGGGCAAGGACCTGAAGCAGGAACCCAAAGCACGCTATGCCGGCGCAGCCGCGCTGGCACTGGCCGCGGTCGCCGTAATCATCGTCGGGCAGCCGACCACTGCTGACAAGTGGCAGGCGGTCTATGGCGAAAAGGAACCCCTGCTCTCCCAGCGTTCCGTGCAGATTCATCCCGGAGAGTTGCTGGACTCCCTGCACAACGATGCGATCAAGGTCGTCATGCTGGATCTTCGTAACGAGGCGGACTACAACCTGTTTCACATTGCCGGTGCGCGGCGTGTGTCGCTCGAACAGCTTCCCGCCCTCATCCCCGACCTCCTCCTCGAGCCGAGCAATACGCTCTTCGTAACGATGAGCAACGGCGAGGAGGCTGCGACCGAGGCTTGGCGACAGCTTTCGGCTGAGAGCGTGCCGAACGCCTATATCCTGGATGGCGGGGTGAACGGCTGGTTGGACGTGTTTGCCAGGGCCGACCCAGGGCTGCGAAAGAGTGCGACCGCGACCGGGGACGATCGTCTGGCGTACGATTTCGACCTCGCGCTGGGCGCACGCTCGCCGGCAGCGACGCCGGACCCACATGACTTCACCGTGGAATATACGCCGAAAGTGCAGATGAAGCTGAAGCGTGGCCCTTCGGGCGGCGGCTGCGGATAAGGCACCTGGACGTGCGCCCAGGCAACCTACTAGGCCATGGGGGAGCGCACACCCCGGGCTCAGCCCGGTGCTGCCGTCTCGTAACGCTGCGCCGCCAGGCCCGCAAGCAGGCTGGTCACCGGCACGGCCAGGATCAGGCCGAGGCTCCCCACCAGCGTGCGCACGATCTCTTCGGCGATGAACTCGCGGTTGATCGTCTGTACCAGTGAGACGTCCAGGTTGGCCATGAGCAGGAACAGCGTCAGAGACGCGCCGGCATACGCCAGCAGCAGCGTATTGGTCATCGACGCGATGTGATCCCGCCCGATGACCATGCTGTGCCGGAAGAGGCGGGCCCAACCGAGCTGCGGGTTGGCCCGCCTCAGCTCGAACGTTGCCGAGGCCTGCCCCACAGCCACGTCGTCCAGGACGCCCACCGCACCGACGACGATGCCGCCCATCAGCACCCCGCGCAGGTCAAGTTGCGCCTGGCCCAGGTGCACGAGGAAGCCGGCCTCCTCGGAGCCGAAACCGGCCAGGTGGCCCAGCCCGGTGAAAAGCACCGCAAGCAGCGAGGTTGCGGCCAGGCTGATCGTCAGCCCGGCCAGCGCG
>CAZMIS010000027.1:0-19626 GCA_964566325.1 uncultured Anaerolineales bacterium | reverse complement strand
ACCGGCCTTCGTGCCACAGGGTCGCAGTCGACAATCGTTACGGCGCTCTGCTATACTCGATGACGGGCCGGCTCATGAGCCTGCCGCGATTCGCGGGGGCCTTCATTCGGGCGGTGGAGGCCGAGTCGGAGCTTGCCTCAGAGCGACGTATCCATGCCCGACTGCTGTGGGGGATGCTGACGGGGGATGAGGCTTACGCCCGGCTCTTCCGGCTGGCCCTGACGCCGCGCGGGGTCGCATCCTTTGCCCGCCAATTGCTGCGCCCCGCATAGCGACGCAGCGTACCCGATGATGGACCTCTCTCCGCAGGAGGGTTGCCGTACCATGAACCACGCCCACGCCCACGCCCACGCCGGAGCGCGGCGGCCCGCGCCGCGCACGTGCGCACTCAAGGATGATAGCCGGGTCGTCATCGTCGGCGGCGGGCCGGGCGGGGTCGCGTGCGCCCTGTTGCTGCAACGGCTGGCCGAGGAAGCCGGACGCCGCATCCGTATCACGATCCTGGAGGGCAAGCAGTTCTCCGGCGCCTTCCATCACAACCTGTGCTCCGGCGTCCTGACGGTGCCGCTGCCCGCCATGCTTGCGGAGCGCCTTGGCGTAGGCTTCCCCACCCACCTGGACCACCGGGATATCGCCGGCTACATCCTGCATACGCCGCGCGAGCAACTGGTGCTGGACGAGGACGAGCCCTCCATTGCCCTGCGCCGCGTCCAGTTCGACGATTACATGCTGGAGGTCGCCCGGGCCCGCGGGGTGAACGTCGTCCGCGCCCGCGTCGTCGACCTGGACTTCCACTTTGACCGGGTGATGGTCTACTCGGAGAGCAGCCCGCTGGAGGCGGACGTCGTGGTGGGCGCGTTCGGCATGGACGAGGGCACCGCCGCGGTCTTCACGCGGGCCACCGGCTACCGGCCGCCCCAGGCGCTGAGCAGCGTGGTCACGCGTCACCACCCCGGGCCGGAGCGAATGGCGACGTTCGGCAACCGCATCCACGCCTACCTGGGGAACTACGGCACCATCGAGTTCGGCGCAGTCACGCCGAAGGACGATCACCTGACGATCAACATTGCGGGCAGGGCGGTGACCGACGAGCAGATGGCCGCCTTTCTCGCCCGGCCGGAGGTGCAGAGTGTGTTGCCGGGCTTCGGTCAGGCCGGCGAGCCGGGGCCGTCTGGTCTCCATGTGTTCAAAGGACGCTTCCCGTGCTCGCTCGCCCGACACTATTACGGCAATCGCTACGTGCTGGTGGGCGATGCGGCAGGCCTCGTGCGGGCGTTCAAAGGCAAGGGGGTCTCATCCGCGGTGCTGACGGGGATGCGCGCCGCAGAGACGATTTTCTTCGCCGGGGTGACCGAGGGTGCGTTTGCCGAGCATTACGAGCACGCCAACCGCGACATCACCGGTGACATGATCTACGGCCTCGGCATGCGGCGGCTGGTGGGCCTCTCGACCCGCCTCGGCCTGGTGGACCCGGTGATGCGCGCCGCACGGCACAACACGGCCCTCCAGGAGGCGCTCTTTGGGGCCGTTTCGGGCCACCTGCCCTACCGCACCGTTTTCGGCGACATGTTTCGCCCCGCTTCCGTGGGGGCCATCCTCAGGGCGATGCTTCCCGTATAGCGTGCCGCCGGCGCCGCCGCCGATTGAAAATCGGCGGCTGGCAAGACCAAGTACGCTGAAGCGCACTCGGGGACCTGGGGATGTGATGTAACCCGCTCCAGCGGGTCTTGCAGATATCAGCCTGCGATCGAAATCGCAGGCTGGCGCCACGACCCGCTCAGCGGTCGGATGCCTTGCCGGCCTCCAACTGCTCCACAAGTTCACGCTCACGCTCGTAGTCCACACCCAGGCTCTCCGGTTGACCCAGCGCCTCGGGGTGGAGATAGCGGCCCTGCTCCCCGGCCGTCTTCGTCTCTTCCACGACGATACGGTTCTCGTTGGCCCAGGCGTCCTGGCGGATGCCCGTCACCTGCCACGAGACCTTCAGCCCAGGTTCGCCGCCGGCGATTCGGAAAGCATTGCCCTCGATCTCCTGCGCGATGTAGATCGGCGCCCAGCCACCGATGGGGGTGAGTTGGTAGCGGAAGTCGCGGTTCAGCGCCTCGAAGTAGTCGGGCAGCGCCACCTGCGCCTCGCCGTTTTCGTCCAGGGTGATGTTGCCGTTGTAGACATTCATCATGTCGGGCGACTCGACGAAGGAGTGGGACAGGTACTTGTGCTCCGGATCCAGGGGATGATCGATCTTGAACGAGCCGCCCGCCTTGACCAGCGTCCCGTCGATCTGCACCCGGCCGCCAAAACGGCCCGCATAGCCCGTGGCGCTATTGGCCACCCCCCAAACGCCGTAAGGGTCGCCGGTGCTGTGGCCAGCGTAACCTACGACACCGACGCCCTGAGGACTGTCGGAAGTCCCGCTGACGCCAGTGCCCCCTTCGCCGACGACGCCTGCACCGATGCTGTTCATGGGGACCTTGCCGTAGACGCCAACTCCGCTCACGCTGTTCGATTCGCCCTTCACACCGTAGTTGGAGCCGCTGGGGTTGGTCGCGAAGCCGTACACTCCTGTGCCTCCGGTGCTCAGGCTCTCTCCATACACCCCAAAATTGACGCCGGTTTCGGCTATGTTGACGCCATACACGCCCCTGCCGTAGGTCGTCTGGGTTTCGCCATAGACCCCGTACATGTTCCCCGTGCCGCCGACGCCCCCGCCATAGGGACTGCTGCTGCGTCCACTCACGCCGAAACCGTAGCCTATGGTATCGTCATTGTCGCCGCGGACACCACTTGCATTCTGGCTGGCAGTCCAGCCCCTGACCCCTGGCGCCGTGCCCACGCCATCCGTGGATTCACCGAACACACCTGCGCCCTGAGGGCTGCTGTTCACGCCCCGCACGCCGTATGTGGTTCCCTCGGTCGCGGTGGCCTCCCCAAGGACGCCCGTGCCCTGGGTGCTGGCGCTGCTTGCAGAGACGCCGCTTATGTCGCCGCTGGCAGCCGTGTGCTGCAACCGGAGACCGTCAACGCCGATTGATCCTGTCCACGTGTCGCCGAAGTGACTGTGTGCGGCGGTCTTGAGAGCGAATTGTGCGTAGGGTGCAGCCGTTATCGCCTGGCGCGGCGTCAGGGGCGTGAAGGCCTCGCCGCTGCCGGATGCCCGCACCCGCACCTCCAGGTAGATGGCGTTCCCGCGAAAGACCTCGCCAAAATCGAGTTCGACCGTGAACAGGCCACCCGTGACCGTCTGGCCCATGATGGCTACGACATCGCTCGCCGTGCCGCCGGAGCCCGGCGCAGTGAAGAGCTGAAACTCGAAGTCGTACGTGCCGTTGGCCGGGATTCCGCCGACCGTGAGTCGACCCTGGTAGGTGAAGCTCGTGCCCGCCGTGGTGGCGAGTGCACTCGCCCCGGCCTGCGTCGCCTCTTCCTGGGCCTGGGAAGTGCCGCCGAACGCCAGCACCACTACAACGACTGCCAACAAGTGCAGCAGGTTTCTCTTCGTCACGATGAATGCTCCTGTCATTATCATTGGACGCCCGGCGTGAGGCCGAAGGCAAAGACGCCGACCCGGTTCGAGTCGGCCGATAGCGAGGCGCCATGGACGGCCCGGACCAGGTAGTAGTGGCTGGCTGCGATGTTGTCGATGACGGTTGGATCGGGGTCCTGGAACTTTGGCTCCGCCAGTTCACTCTTGTAGGCTGAACCCGCCGTGAAGTATGGCTGGCCGGCAGAGCGATAGACGCTGTAACTCACGCCGGCGATGCTGTCGCCTGCGGTGTCCACTGTCACGGGACTCCAGTCCAGTCGCAGAAGGCCGCCATCCTCCGAGCCACGCAGGTCCACAACGGCCAGGGGCGAAGCCCGGTCGGCCAGCCAGAAGCCGCCATCAATCGAGTAGACGCCGCCGCTCAGCGGTCCGCCGGCGTCCGGCTGCCCAATCGTGCCGCTCAACGCATAATCCCCGCCTGTGCTGAGCGCGCCGCCGCCGTCCAGCGTCCACCAACTCAGGTCATCGGGCATGCTGCTCTGCGCCAGCGCCGTGCCGGTCACCAGCAGGGCGAGCAACAGCGCTGCCGGCAGGTAGAGTCGTCTCATACGTGTACCTCCTGTCAGTCAGTCATGCCGCTGTCAGCGAGGCGACTGCTCGGCCGTTTCGCCCGTTGAGAGAAAAGGGCGTCTCAAGTGCACCTTCAGATGTGGTTTAGCGGTTCTGATCGGGAAGGGGGGAGATCAGAGGTCACTGGTGATAATTCAATCAGATTTCAATATAGAAATAAGTATCTCACAATACAAGTGCCGCCGTCGACTGAGAGTCAGCGGCGGCAGGCCGAAGTCGCTGAAGCGCGTTGGTGAACCCAGGGGTGTGGTGTAACCCGCTTCAGCGGGTTGTGCGGGTGCCAGCCTGTGATTTCAACCGCAGGCTGGCGTCGTTACCCGCGACCCAGGCGCGCGATTTCCTGCTGCAGGATGCGCCGCAGGATGGCGATGGAGCACGCGTAGGTCGCGTCCATGCCGAAGTAGCTGAGGCTCCGGCTGAGTAGGCTCTGCCGCCGGCTGTAGGGCGTGTCAGATGCGTAGTGCAGCAGCCCGAGATCGTAGGGCGCATTGATGAACAGGTTGACGATCTCGTTCATCGGGTAGCGCTGCGGGTAGATGTCCTCGTACACCGCGCTCAGGTACGGTCCCGCCTCCATCTCCAGGTCCGTGTAGCCCTCCTTGTAGAAGACGCTCATGAAATCCCGGTTCTGGAGGAAGGTGCCGCGCACCGTGACGGCCTTCTGATTGTCGAACACCGTGCCGTAGACCAGGTGATGTCCGACGTCCTGCGCGAGGAAGCAGTTCTTGAAGAGGAAGGTGTTGCGCGAATGCTCGTCGTACACCACGTTGGGAATCATGACGTCGCCCACGCGGCCGCTGAGAGTCGCGGCCTTGCCCATGAAATACAGCCCAAGCAGCTCCGCCGCGCTGGAGGCCACCTGTGAGAGAAGGTGATAGGCCGCGAAGCCCAGGGGATAGTCGATGTTTACGATCAGCGCGTTGGAGGCGGAGAGTGCCTCCATGCCCGCCATGCGCAGCCGGGGATCGAGCCGCTCGGGCGCAAGCCTATCGAGCTCGATGACCTGCGCGCTGATGTCCAGCGTGACGGGCTCTTCCAGCCGGGTGATGCCGGCCTCCTGCTCCGCACGCGCCCACGCGGCCTGCCGTTCCTTGCTCCCGCGGAGGTACAGCCGCTGGACGTAGTAGAGGAAGTTGGTGCGCGCACCCTCGTTTGGCTCTCCCTCCAGGCGGCGCCACTCGTTCGTCAGGCCCTCGGGATCGGAGTCCTGCACCAGGTCGAGGATCTCCTTCCGGTGTGCCGGCGCAAATCCGGTCAGCGGATTGGTGATGCTGTGCGGGTTCGAGGAAACGAAGTAGATCGGACGCGACGTGAGGCCGGTGTGCGCAGCCTGCTCGGCCAGCGCGTCCCACCACTTCTCCACCGCGGTGCGGTAGTCGTTGAAGCCGCTGGCCAGCGAGTTGATCTTGATGTCGAGAAGTTGGCCGGCCACCGCGGCCCAGCAAGCATCGTATCCCGCGCCCCACGCGCCGCGCAGCCGCGCCAGGTCCTCCGTCGACAGGCTTGCGGCAGTGCGCAGTGCCTCATCGATATCAGATGGTCGGATCGCGCCTGCGGCCATGTCGACGCCGAGTTGGGTGCCCCCTAATCGCCGGTGTAGCTTGTTCCACTCGATCTGGTACGCCACCAGGCTGGGGATCAGGTCGTCGATGTCGGAGACGCTGGAGACGAAGGCCGCGATGGTCTCCACATCGTCGAAGAGCATGCGCCGCCGGCGTGCGGGCGCATCGACCCGGCGCCACTGGTGGATGTCGCGCAGGCCGCCGCGCATGAACACTTCCTCCGATTGACCCATCACCACGCGGCGCGCCTTGTAGATGCAGTCCGGGAGGCGCAGTGCCGCGTACGTGAAGGCGGACGCATCGAAGGCCTCGGTCTCTGCGCCCAGGTGGAGGCTGGATCGCATCCCCTCGTGGGTCTCTTCCAGCGAGCGGATACGCACATCGCCTGAGCTGCGCAGCAGCGAGTAGTAGGTGCGGATGTAGAGCTCGATGCCTTCGCTCGTGGTTTCGGGGACGGTTCGGATCATGCGACCTCCTTAGCGTGCGGCCTTTCCTGCGATTATACGCTGCGAGCTTGCCTTGGCGCAAGCGGCGCGCGGCGCAGAGGTGCGCTGTCAATCTGTCATCTGTCAATGGCGGACTTGACAATTGCCCCTCTCGGCGTTATAATATTTTCGGAATATTCGGAGCTAGATAGTGAAGAAACTTACCCGTCGTCAACAAGAGTTCCTGAGCAAGTTCCTCAACCTGTATACTAGGGGACAAGAACCCTTGCACTATTCGACTGTCGCAGAGCATTTGGGCGTAGGCAAGGTGTCGGCTTACGAGATGCTGCGCCTGCTTGAAGAACACGGATTCGTTGAGGCCGAATACCAACTCCCGGAACACGACCGAGGCCCTGGGCGTGCCTCGGTCGTGTTCCAACCTACAGCACTGGCTGCACGAGAGCTTGCCCGGTTAGCCGGTGGAGACGTAAACCAACAAGAGTGGGAAGCGGTCAAAGAACGCATCCTACGGCAACTTGAGGCAGGCAAAGCCGAAGATTACGAACCTTTGCTGGAAGAATTGCTGGCGCGAACGCCTGACCAACTAGTGGCGTCTTGTCAAGTGGTGTAATTCGTCATGATGTGCTTCCGCATTTTAAGGTTGCTGGATTACGTCGTAGTAGTAGTAGTGGCTGTGGGCATGTGGGCAGCCGGCAGTTGCGGCTGTCCACATGTCCACAGCCCGGATGGGTCGTGAATGATCACGTCAATGAATGGGCGCCAGTCTAAAGGGCGCCGCTTCGGCCAACAGCAGGAGTTCGGGCTCGAGCAAGCGGCGCATCGACTCATGACTGAAGTACCGCCGGTCGACCTCCCACTCATCGGCTTGCTCCAGCAAGACGGCGCCGATGAGGCGGCTGGCTGCGTCTGCATCGGGAAAAATGCCGACCACATTGGTGCGGCGTTTGATCTCCCGGTTGAGGCGTTCCAGCGGGTTGGTCGAATAGATGCGCGTCCAATGCTCGGGCGGAAACGCCATGTAAGCCAGCACATCCTCCTCGGCCTCCGCGACCAGTTGCGCGGCCTTGGGCCAGCGCGGCGCCATCGCCCGCACGACTTCCTGGAGCTGCTGGCCCGCGGCCTGCCGGTTGGGCTGGGCAAAGAAGGTGCGCAGGGCGGCGGCCACCATCGACTTGTCACCATGCGGGATATGGGCCAGGACGTTGCGCATGAAGTGCACTCGGCAGCGCTGCCAGGTGGCACCGGTCAGCACCTGGCTGAGCGCCGCCTGCAGCCCGGCGTGGCTGTCGCTGATCACCAATTGCACGCCCTGCAGCCCCCGTTCGACCAGGTGCCGCAGGAAACTCAACCAGAAGTCCCGATCTTCGCTAGCCCCGATGGCAAACCCCAGCACCTCGCGCTCGCCCGTCTCCCGCACGCCGATGGCCAGCACGACCGCCTGCGACACGATGCGATGGTTGATGCGCACCTTGACGTACAAGGCGTCCAACCAGACGTACGGATAGCGGCTCACCAGCGGTCGATTGCGAAAGGCTTCCACCACCTCCGTCAGCTCCTTGCAGATGCGCGAGACCTGGCTCTTGTCGATCCCGGTCAAGCCCAGCGCCTGCAACAGATCGTCCAGCTTGCGGGTGCTGACGCCTTCGATGTAGGCCTGCTGCACCACCGCCAGCAACGCTTGTTCGGCCCGCCGCCGCGGCTCGAGCAGGCTCGGAAAGTAGCTGCCCTGCCGCAGCTTCGGAATCCGCAACGGAATGTCCCCGACGCGTGTCGCCCAGTTGCGTTCGCGGTAGCCATTGCGTTGCGTCTGCCGCGCCGGCGTCCGTTCGTGTTTCGCCGCCCCGATCTGCTGCGTGACCTCCAACTCCATCGTCGCCTGCGCCACCAGCGCCGCGGCTTGCGCCAGAAAGTCACCGTCCAGGTCGATCCCAGCTTTGCGCAAATACTCGCGCACGCTCATACTGATCTCGGTCATCCTGTGCCTCCTTTGGGTTGTCCTAACTTACTGGAAGCACACGATGACCTCTTTCGTCAACTATCGATTTACACCACGTAATGAGACATTATCGACCAACTTTCCCCGATGATCTATACCGCCGAGATGATTACGACTATCATCCTTGCACTGGCCTCGTTGAGGGACACGATCGAAGCACGCGGCCTGCGGGACAGGCTAGAAGAGATCGGCAAAGTCGGCGAATTGGGGCTTGGCATATTCACCGGATTAGGCATGGGCTTGTCCGTAGCGGAGCGCATCAATCGCCGCCTGGCCGGTTTCCTACTCGTGCAATCCAGTCGGTTCCAGTCTGCCCTTGTGCAACTAAGCGATGAGAGCCGTCACCAGTTGACCGAGTTTGTAGGGGAAGTGATGCGAAAAGTAGAAGGGTAGGGCGTTTTTTTGTCGAATATTTTCGTTTCTTTCGGTTAACACAGAGCAACAGGATTCGCTCTTAAGCTTGTTATCAGTTGAGAGGGTAGACCATGAGCATGCGAGCCTTGGCCAAGGAAATCGCGCAGGTGGGTCTCGGCGTGCTGTCGCTGACACTTGAGAAAGCAGAAGCGGTAGTCGAGGCATTGGCGAAGCGGCGTGAGATCAGGCGCGAAGGAATGGATGATCTGATGGATCATCTGACAACTGGGCGCGACGTGGAGTACCAAGCCCTGCGTAAGGTGGTCAAGGAGGAAAGCCAGCGCGCATTGAGCGGGCTTAACCTAGCCACCCGCACAGACATAGACACCCTGAGCAACAAGATGGACGTGCTGGGCAGGCAGTTGAATGAGTTCCTCAGTTGAATCGCGCTTGAGTCGGCTGCTGGTCGCCAGACGACCGTTAGCACAACGCGCGGCGATCGGTCGCAGTAGGAGTCAGACATGAATTGGAGGCGCTCTTTGGTACATCTGCTAGCGCGGCATCTGTCGCCGGGAGAAATGGTGACCATAGCGAGCGAGTTAGCGCCAGAGATGCTGAGCCGACTACCGCGCGCGGAACGAGCGGCTTTCGGGCGTGAAATGGCAGAGGTCATCGCCATGGCTGCGTTACGCGACTTGGGGCGGGAGGAACGCGCCCAACTGATGAACTCGCTCCTGCCCCTGCTTGCGCGAGAGTTCCCGTTGGCCGACCTTGATCTGCTGGCCGCATTTCCTGCACCCGCCTCACCCGAACACACAACACAAAGGTGACCGGTCTTGGGTTCACGAACTCGATCACATTGAAGGAGAGGTCTTCATGAGAGATTTCTGCCAGTTTCTCAAACCTGAGCGGTTTCCTTGCGAACCACGTTGCACGGCAGGAATCAACTTCGCCTCCGTAGGTCCGGGTCGGGCAAGGTGTCGCGTTTGCCCGCTGGCCGAGCAAGATGACTTGCCCCTCTGCCCCTACCTTGACGTCTACGCCCGCCTGAAGGGGGGTGTCTCTACCACTGACAGGATTGAAGTCGAGTTTGCCTGTCTGGCAGATGCCGCTACGCTACCAGCAGCGCAGTGTGCCCTGTGCCCGGAGCGGCCACAAGAGGGTCATCTTTCGCCCGGGACGCAAATCGCTCACGAGGTACAACGTGCATAAGCGACCACGTACCGTCCTCCTGGTGGTGTTGCTCTTATCGGTAGCCGTCTCTCTCGCCGGTTGTGGCGCTCCACAGGGCCAGATTGACCTGAGTAAGCCAAATGGTGTTTGGGAAATCTTTGTCTTTGCCATAGCCCAGGCTCTTAAATCCCTGAACTATGCGATCCACAGCCTGGGCATACCCAACAGTTACGGCTGGGCAATTATCATTTTCACCATCGCCATCAAGCTCGTCACGCTTCCGCTGACACTGAAGCAGCTTCAGTCCTCCAAGGCCACTCAAGAACTGCAACCCAAGCTCGCCGAGCTTCAGCAGAAACATGGCAGGGACCGGCAGAAGCTATCCGAAGAACAGATGAAGCTCTACAAGGAAGCCGGCATGAATCCTCTCGGCGGCTGTTTGCCTATGCTGATCCAGATGCCGATCCTGTTCGCCCTTTACCAGGCCCTCTATGCTCTCGCGAATCCGAGCGTTGGTGAACTCAAAGGGCAAGCCTTCTTCTGGATTCCTGATCTCTCCTTCCCGGACCTGAAGACAGGCACGAGTTGGATGAGCACGGCATTCAACAGCCAGGACTTTGGCATGCTCGCGGCATACATCAGCTTGCCGGTGATCATGATTGTCACGCAGATCATCTTGCAGAAGATGTCAACCCCGGCTCCGGCACCGGGCCAGACAAAGGCGGATGATCAACAGCGAATGATGGGGCAGATGATGATGTTCACGCCGATCATGTTCGGCTACATCACCTTGGGCCTACCGTCTGGTCTGGCCCTGTACTGGTCTGTTTCAAACATCCTGAGCATCATCCAGCAGTACTCTATCACCGGCTGGGGTAGCCTCGTGACCTGGCTCCCTGCGCTTAAGCTTGGGAGAAGCGTTGCGGCAGTGGAAACTACCGATGCCATACCTCCCACAGCACCATTGACAAAACCAAGACGGCGTCGCCGCCATAAGCAGCACGCTGAGGATGGCTCAACATCTTGAGTGACGGCAGAAACCGCGCCGACGAGAATCGCAGTACAAAGTGGTGGACAACGCTTCCACCGATGGAACAGCTTGCATCGCCCGCCAATGCGGTGTGCGCGTGATCCCCGAGCCGCGCAAGGGGGTGGCGCGCGCCCGCCAGACCGGCTTCGAGGCCGCGCGCGGCGAAATCATCGCCAGCACCGATGCCGACACGCGTGTGACGCCGGATTGGCTGGCGCGCATCGCCGCCCACTTCCGGGACGACTCGGCCCTGGGCGGCGTGTACGGCCCGGTGCATTGGCCCGACGGCCGTCCGGTCGAGCAACTCGTGTTGCGCCATGCGATCACCCAGATGCAGTGGTTGAGCAACCGCATCCGGCGCGATCCCTGGTGGGGCAGCAACTTTGCCGTGCGGAACGCGGTCTTCTCGAAGGCTGGTGGGTTCCCGGTGGATTGGCCTACAGGGGAAGATACCGACCTGCCATTGCGCGTAAGCCGCACCGCACGGGTGTGCTTTGATCCAGACCTGGTTGTGTACGCGTCGTCTCGCCGCGCACAGGAAGGCTGGGGTCGGGTGGGAAGGCATGCACTGACAGACGCGGTCGAACGTTTTGTGCTCCGGCGTCCCCCATCACTTCCGATGATTGACCTGCGATGAGGGATACCACGGTTGTTACCTTGTCATCATGATTGAAGGCGACTGTGGCGCTGAGGCGCCTTCGGGAGATAGTCCTTTTTGTCATGGTCACCACCCTGCTGGGAGCCAACGTCGGGGGTGCGCGGCCTGGCGCGCGATTGCTGGTCGTACTGCTAGGCAACCTGCTGGCGGTCGCTTTCGCCTCTATGGTCAACGATCTGGAAGATGCGCTTGATGATGCACTGACCAAGGCCAAAGCTGTGCGTAACCCGATCTCGGCCGACCGGCTCTCGCCCCGGGCCGGGTACGTTGCCTCATTCGCAGTCGCGATCTGTGGTCTGGAGTTGTACACAACTTTGGGCGGGTGGCCACTTGCACTTGGCGGGCAGTGCCTGGTGTTGGGCCTGTTGTACTCGTGGCGGCGGGTGCGGCTCAAGGCCATCCCGGTGGACGATGGGGATGGCAGCCGGATTGTCCCCGGTCTTGCTGATCGTGCCGGTGTGGCGTGCCCGGCTTACTCGGTCAGCCATGAAGGTCCATGCGCTTTTTCACGAGCCGGCAGTGCGGTTATTTGTGATCGTCCTGCTGGCCTGGCTCTCAGTTGGCCCGACTGCCAACTGAGAGTAACTGACATTAAATCAGGAGATACGAAATGTCCACGATGAGTCCTATCCAGAAGACAGCCTTGAACATTGGAACAGAAGTCCTGGTGCATGCCGGACCGAGCCTGGCGCAGATCAAACCGATCCGCCAAGCGTTGGTCCACCGCGTCGAGTCCGCCATGCTGGGCGGCCTGAAACGCGCCCGGTCCGCCAGCCAGTACCCGCCTGGAGTGGATGACGACCGCACGTTGATGGGGTTGGCGCTACTTCGCACCTTCGAGCGCGCCTTGACTGACCATCCCGTCTCACCGTCCGCTCGGCGCAGTCTCTTCAAGATCCTGGTTCAAAAGCTGCTGATTGAGCAGGGCGACCGCGCCGCCGTGGCCCGCTTTAACGCCCAGTATGGCGTCAACCCACCAGGTTTGCTACTGATCAGTCCCGGCAAGGCGTGCAATCTGCGCTGCACCGGCTGTTACGCCGATTCTGGGTCGATGGTCAAGAAACTGGACTGGGCCGCCTTTGACCGTCTGGTGGCTGAAGCCAAAACGCTGTGGGGGACGCGCTTTTTCGCCATCAGCGGCGGCGAACCCTTAGCTTACCGCTCTGAGGGCAAGGGCATTCTAGACATGGCGGAACAGCACCCCGATTGTCTTTTCCTGATGTACACCAACGGCACCCTCATTGACGACAAACTGGCGGCGCGTCTGGCTCGACTGGGGAACCTCACGCCGGCGATCTCACTCGAAGGTTGGCGTGAGAGCACCGATGCCCGGCGCGGCCCGGGTGTCTTCGATCAGGTGCTTCTGGCGATGGACAGCCTCCGCTCGGCTGGCGTGCCCTTCGGCGTGTCACTGACCCCCACCCGCAACAACACCGATGAGATCTTGTCCGACGAGTTCGTTGACTTCTGCTTCGAGCAGCAAGGCGCGCTGTACGGCTTCATGTTTCAGTACATGCCCATCGGCCGCTCGTACACGCTTGGCCTGATGCCCACGCCGGAGCAGCGCTTGTGGATGTGGCGGCGCTCGTGGGAGATCATTCGCGAACGCCAGATATTCCTCGCCGATTTCTGGAACCACGGGACGCTGTCCGAGGGCTGCATTTCGGCGGGACGTGCCAATGGCGGCGGTTATCTATGCGTGGATTGGAACGGCGCGGTTTCTCCTTGTGTGTTCATGCCCTACGCGCCGGTCAACATCCACGACATTTACGCCCAAGGTAAAACGCTGAACGACGTGTGGGCCGATCCGTTCTTTGCCGGGCTGCGCCAGTGGCAGCGGTCCTACCAGCAGGACAAAGGCAATTGGCTGATGCCGTGCCCGATGCGCGATCACCACGCCGACCTGCGTCGATTGTTGGCGGAGTACGAGCCAGAGCCGACGGACGCCAACGCTGGCGCGGCGTTGCTGGATGCAGGGTATGCCCGCGGCCTCGTGGAGTACGACGCGGCCTACCAAGCTATCAGCGGGCCGGTTTGGGAAGACCACTATCTGCGGCCGCACGTCGCCTCCGAGGGCGACATCCGGCCGTTGCCTGAGATTGGGTAGGCCAGAAGCGGAGCGCAACGAGGAGATGGCACTCCTGTCGGGCGTGTTCTTTCTTATCGTCCTGGGAGCAATCTGGCTAACGCATCAGGCGGGCCGGGCGGCGTCACGCGCCTGGTACCGCGCTCCGTCTCGCCTGACTGTGGACGAGATGCCGCTACTGGCAGCGCTGGGTATTTTCGCCACCTGGTGCAGTGTGGCGCTCCTGTCCTCCCAAGGCCAGCCGATGGTGCTGCCTGTGCTCGCGGCTGACTTGGTGGCGGCACTCATCCTGCTGGTCGCAGTGCATAGGTTCCGGTAACCGCGAGGAGAAGATGTCCAAGGAAGGCACAATTCCACACCATCTCGGTGTCATCATGGATGGCAATGGGCGCTGGGCACAGGCACGAGGGCTGCCACGCATGGCCGGCCATCAAGCCGGGATACAGGCGGTCCGCCGGATGGTCGAAGCCTGCACCGATCTCGGGATCCGCAGCCTGACCCTGTACACGTTTTCAACCGAGAACTGGCAGCGCCCCCAGGCCGAGGTCTCCTCGCTGATGCGGCTGGTCGAGGACTACGCTACGCGCGAATTGCCCGAATTGCAGCTCAACGGCGTTCGTGTGCAACTCATGGGGCGCCGGGCTGGCCTTTCCGCCTCGCTTTTGCGCACGCTGGACCACGCCATCGAACAAACCCGTGTCAATGATCTTCTGACCCTGAACCTGGCGCTCAATTACGGTGGACGAGCTGAGATCGTGGACGCGGCACGGGCTATGCTGGCCGCGCATCAAGGCAATGAGTTGGACGTTGCCGAACTGAACGAGAAGACCCTCGTGCGCTACCTGTATTGCCCCAACGTGCCCGATGCCGATCTGATCATCCGTACTGGCGGGGAATTCCGGTTGAGCAATTTCCTGCTCTGGCGCGCGGTCGGGGCAGTGTTCTGGAGCACACCAATCCTCTGGCCTGATTTTCAGCGCGAGCATTTGCTGGAGGCAATTCAAGTCTATCAAGAACAATCAGGAGAAAACCATGTCCGAACATAAACGCAAAGTGGCCATCGTGACCGATAGCACGTCATCTCTCACACAGGCGATGGGGCAAGAACGCGGCATCCGTGTCGTGCCGATCTCCGTCGCCTTCGGAACCCAAACCTATCACGATGGGATTGATCTCGACGCCGACTTGTTCAATCGCTTGCTGTGCAGCAGCAAGCGACTGCCCACCACGTCGCAACCCACGGCGGCGGATTTCGTGTGGGCGTACTCAGCGCTCTCCGAGCAGGCCGAGGCCATTGTTTCGATCCATGTTTCGCAAAAAATGAGCGCGACGCTCGACTCGGCCCTTTCTGCCAGCCGGGAACTGCCGCGAGTGCCGATCTGTGTTATAGATTCTCGCTCTGTCTCAACGGGCCTGGGCTTGGTGGCGATCGCGGCCGCTCGCGCTGCAGCTGCCGGGCAGGACGCGGGCATGGTTGTCCGGCTGGTTGAGGAGCTGATCCCCAAGATGAATCTCATCTTCACAGTCGAGACGCTGGAGTATCTGCATAAGGGCGGGCGCATCGGCGGGGCCGCTGCGCTGGCCGGCTCCGTGTTAAGTACCAAGCCAGTTATGTGTGTGAGGGACGGACGGATTGAGCCTCTCGAGAGGCCGCGTACCAGGAGACGCGCCATCGAGCGCGTACTGGACTTGGTGGCCGAGCAGGCGGGGTCGTCGGACGTGCTGCATGCGGCGGTGCTGCACTGCGCCGCGCCGGACGCAGCGCAGAACTTGGCTAAGCAGTTGGCGTATCGTTGCCGGTGCAAAGAATTACTTACGGTCGAAGCCGGTCCGATGATCGGCATTCACGCTGGCCCGGGCACACTCGGGGTGGCATTCTACACCGTTTGACGGGAGGACAAACAATGACCAAGACTGGACCTTATCTGGCCAATGTATGGGTGAACATGCACCACCGGCCGCGTGTGGGCCTGGCTCTCAGCGGCGGCGGGGCGCGCGGGCTTGCCCATATCGGTGTGCTCAAGGTGTTGGCGCGCGAAGGAATTCCCGTGAATTGCCTCGCGGGAACGAGCATGGGTGGCTTGATTGCGGCGGCCTACGCCACGGGCATGAGCCCGGCCGAAATCGAAAGCGAGGCACTGGCTGCAACGCGCTGGCGTAATCTGGCCAGTCTGGTCGATCTAAGCTTGCCTCGCCAGGGTCTGTTCAGAGGCAACCGGCTACTGGCGTACTTTGAGCGCCATCTCGGACAGCGCATCTTTGCCGATCTGGACTTGCCCCTAGCCCTGGTGGCTGTTGATTTAAACACGGGACAGGAGATCATCCTGCGGGAAGGGCCGGTGGCCCTGGCCGTGCGGGCAACCGTGGCGTTGCCGGGCCTGCTGGCGCCAGTGGAAGTGGATGGCCGGAGACTGGCGGATGGCGGTCTGCTGAACAACCTACCGATCGATGTCGCGCGTCAAATGGGCGCGGAAGTAGTGATCGCAGTGGACGTGTCCCCCAAGCGCAGTGAAGTGTGGCTGAACCACATCCGCTGGGCGCCCAAAGGAGTCGCGGACAGCCTACAGGTCCTGAGCGAGTCGGTCGGGATCATGACGAGTGCCATCAACGAACAGAATCTAAGACACGCGCCCCCCGAGATCTTGATTCGTCCCGATATTCCTGCCGGCGTAAGTGCGGTCGCCGGCTATAATCGAGCGAACGAGTTGATCGATGCCGGGGAACGCGCTGCCGAAGCAGCATTACCCTGCATCCGGGCGCAGATGCACCCCCGCCTGAGTTGGGAGGTGCGGATCCCCGCGCGAAACAAGCCTGGCCTCCGGAATGGACAATGCGGTGCCGAACCAGCTCCGGCGCAGCTTTGAGTCAGAGGGCATCATGAATGTGTTCTCGTCGCGGCACTCCATGCGCCACTTGCGCCGGTATCGTGTGATCATCCGCGTATTCCTCAAGCACGGTTTTGGTTTTGCGTTCGACCACCTGGGGCCAGAATGGCGACCGCTGCGCCGGGCTTTTCAGCCACGCCGAGCGGCGGCTCCGCTGTTGCCTGCGCAAGATCTGGCAGCGCACTTCCGGCAGGCGCTAGAGGAGTTGGGGCCGACTTTTGTCAAGTTCGGCCAGATTTTATCCACACGCCCCGACCTGCTGCCTCCGCCCTACAGCGTCGAACTAAGCAAGTTGCAGGACACCGTGCCGCCCGCGCCCTGGGGAGCCATCCGGGACGTAGTTATCCAGGAGCTTGCACACGTGCCGGAAGAGGTTTTCGCCACGATTGATCCGCAGCCGCTAGCGGCGGCCTCGCTGGCCCAGGTGCACGCCGCCACACTGGCTGATGGCGAAGAGGTGGTGGTCAAGGTACAGCGGCCCAACATCCTGGCTACGATCTCGACCGACAGGGCGCGGACTGGGGCGAGCTGATCAGCAGGTTGCCCCGCACCGGGAATCATCTGCTGGAACGGGCCGAGCGGGGAGAGCTGTTTCAAATCCGACTGAAAGACGCCGACTCGATCATGAGCCGGTTGGATCGCCTGGCGACACGGTTGACACTCAGTGTGCTGGCCGCTGCACTGATCGTCAGCCTGGCTCGACTCATCCCACTCACGACCGCTGGCGGCTCGCTGCAGTTGCCGGTGGCGATTGGGTTCAGCCTGGCGACTGCACTGGGTGTGTGGCTCATGATTTCGATCCTGAGAGGCACGCGCTAAGGAATATGCGAGACGATTCAAGCCATCGCGAAGCATCCTAAACGGAACGCCGGGGGGAAGAATGACTAAACATACGTTACCGAAAATCGCCATCCTGACTGCCAGGGCCGGAGGGGGGCACCTAACCGCCGCACAGAGCCTGGCCGAGGCCGTGGAAGGCAAAGCCCAAGTCGTCTTCGTCGATCTTCTCGACGACCACGCCCCCTTCCCGCTGAACCAGCTCTCCGCCTCCTACGGCCCGTGGGTCAGTTACGCCCCATGGACGTATCACAGGGTCTATAGGTTCTTTTCGGCACCGTGGAGTCTGGAGATGATCCAGCGGGCGGCTGGTCGATTTGTACACAACCGAGTCGCGACCATCTTTAGGGCGGTCGCTGCCGACCTGGTCATCAGCGTACACTCGGTCCAGGTGACCGTCCCGCTGCGCATCCTGCGCGAAGTCAGCGACCGGACGCCGTTCATCACGGTGGTAACAGACCCGGTCACGCCACCTATTGCCTGGTTCGCCCCCGACACCGACCTATGTGTCGTCGCTACTGAGCCGGCACGGCGGGTCGCGCTGGAGTGCGGGCTGCCCGCCGACCGGGTGCAGGTGATCGGTTTGCCGATACGGCGCGCGTTCTCAAGCCTCCGCGGCCGGCCCAAAGAGTCGTTACGTGGGCAGCTCGGCCTCGATCCCGCGCTGCGCACGATCTTGATGACCGGTGGCGGCGCGGGCATAGGCAGGCTGTTGCCTCTGGCGTGCGCCATCGCCGACCGCCTGACCGCCAGCGGAACGTCCGCGCAGATGGTGATCGTCGCAGGGAACAACCAGGGGCTGCTCAAGCGGTTGCGCGCCCAGCGATGGTCACTGCCGGTGACGCCGTTGGGCTACGTGGAGAACATGGCCGAGTGGATGGCTGCCAGCGACTTGCTGATCACCAAAGCCGGACCGGGCACCATTGCCGAAGCCGCCTGCGTCGGGCTGCCGGTCATCATTACCGAATTCATCCCGGGCCAGGAAGAGGGTAACGTCTCGTGGGTGGTGGATTCCCAGGCCGGCATCTTCGTGCCCAAGCCGGCGCAGGTAGCCCCGCTGGTCGCCGATTTAATCCAGCCCAACAATCCCCGATTGGACTTTATGGCCGGACAGGCGCTCAGCATCGCCCACTGCGACGCGTCTGAGAAGATCGCCCAGGCCGCGTTGGAACTATGCTATCGAACGACCGGTATGTAACCATCAACACCGCACAGCACCAACGCGTCTCGCAATATCTCCGGCCCGGTCAGCCCACGGTCCTCCGTTCAGGATGTCTACAGTCGAATCCCATTTGCAGATGGCTGCCCGGGCTCGGCCGATCAATCGTTGCAGCAAGTGAACAGCAAAGAACGGGGACTGCAGAACAGCCCGAGAGCGTGTTGATCGTGTCCCGGACTCCGGGATAGCGCAATAAGTCAGCAGCAAAAACTCAACCCATAGAGATACCTCCTGTGTTAAGGTGAGAAACTCACTTCCACCCCAAAACCAGGAAGTATTTCATGTCCAGTGTACACCGTTCGGCCCGGGATGGGGCCACCGTCTTGACCTGTGCGCAGTCCGGCTGTCAGGCGTGCCTGGCGCAGCTGTTGCAGCGCCACCGCGGGCTGATCCACTGGGTCATCCGCCGGGATTGTTGCAGCGCTCTGCCCTACGGCGAGCTGCTGCACGAGGGGCAGATCGCCCTCTGGCAGGCCATCCGGCATTACGATGCGGGTCGCGGCGTGGCCTTCTCGACCTACGCCGTGCCGGTCATTCGCCACCGGCTGTGGCGCCTGGTGGCCCAGGCACAGCGCCCGCAAGGCCGGGTGGCACGGGCGGCGGCCGCCGACCCGGCGGAACTGGCGGCACGGCCTGGCAACGCCAGGCCGTGCGGGCCGCCTTGTGCGAGGCACTGGCTTACCTGCCAGAGCGCTCCTACCACATCCTTGTGGCCGCGTATGGCCTGGATGGTCAACCGCCCCTCAGCCTGGCCGCGCTCGGCCGGCGGCGGGGGGGGGGGAGCTGAGATGACCCGCTTGCGGGGGCCGGCCCCCACACCGGCACAGGTGCTCACGGAACCCCACCTGCCGGACAGCCCGTTCCACCAGTTGCTCGGCTTCACTCGGACCCTGCTGCGCGCCACGCGGGACATCCCGGCCGCCGAACGCCGGCTGCTGCTGCCCAACTTCATGGCAACCTTCTGCTGGGCCGCGGTCCACCCGCTCGCACCTGCGCTGCCGCTGCATGCACGCCGCCTGTTTCCGTCCCCAGGCCGAGCGCCACTGTGCCGCACGCATCGCCGGTCAGCATCCGTTGCCGTTCTCGTGAAAGAGGCGCGCGAACGTTTGCGCTTGCTCCGTGCGTCAGTTACAATGGATCAACCTGTGTTGACCCCTGCAATTGCGTCCGTTGGGCTGTTCGTGACTGTTGAGGTGACCATGCCCCGTTCAGATGCTGAGACGACCGTGCCTGCGACCGCGGTGACCCCGCCGGCAGTCGCAGGCA
>CAZMIS010000026.1:5564-19877 GCA_964566325.1 uncultured Anaerolineales bacterium | reverse complement strand
CTGAACCAGGCCTGGCACGAGAAGCCGCGCTGGCAGGCGCTGACGATCACCGACTTCGCCGGGTTCTGCCGCGCCAATGACATCGCCATCATGCAGCAGGCGTACCTGTCACGCGGCCGTCGCGTGCGGATCGTGAAGGTGACGAACCTGCTGTCGACCACGGGAGTCTTCGTGCTGGAGCGCCGGTCGTAGGCGGCCGGGCCAGGCGCCTCACTCCTCCCGGCCCACGCCGAGACGGGCGATGAGCGCCGCGCCCGCAAGCCGGAGGACGGTGGCGAGGATCAGTGCGGGGCCTAGCCCGAACGCGTCGGAGAAGAACGTGCCCATCAACGGTGCGACAAAGGCCGCCATCTGCACCGTAGTCTGGTAAATGCCGATGTATGAGGCCTGGTTGTCCGGCGGGCACGTGCTCAGCACGATGTTGAAGAACACCAGGTCGACCCCGCCCGTAAACAGCCCGCCGATGCCTGCCCACAGGGGCAACAAGGTGGGCGTCTTGGTCAGGGCCGTCATCAGCGGGTAGAAGCTGACCCCGAACGCCGCGATGAGCAGCACCAGGCGCTCGCTGCGACGCTGCGAGATCTTCGTCCACATGAAGTACGAGAGCATCATGACGAAGGTGGCCGACGAGTTGATCACGCCGATCTGCGCGTCGGACGCGCCCACTCCCTTGACCCAGTAGAGCGGCAGGAGGGGGATGGCCATGGCCATGCCCCAACGGAAGACGAACTGGGCCACGAGGAAGTTGACGAACGGGCGGCTGTGGCGCAGCGCCGCGCCGTGGCCGCGCAGGGTCGTCACCAGGCCGGCCTGCTCCTCGGGCACCTCCTGCGGCGGCAGCTTGAGGCTCGACGAGAAGACCACGCTGATGAAGGCGCCGATCGCGGACCCGATGAAGACCACCTGGTAGCTCAGCGGAAACTCGAACCAGGTGAGCAGCTGGCCGACGATGACGACCGTCAGCGCGTTCGTCAGGCCCAGGATGCTCCAGCGGCGGCTCATCAGGGTGAAGCGGCCGCCCGGCCCGGCCACGCCGCCCATGACCACGGTGAAGGCGACCGACACGACTGTTTGGGGCAGGGTGGCCACCGCCCAGATCGCGATGATGACCCAGGGCGCGTGATCGCGCGCGAAGAAGGGCACCAGGCCGGTCAGCACGTAGCAGGAGAGCACGAGGAAGCGCGAACGGGCAAACCAGGGCACGATGTTCCGCTTGCGCGCGAGGAACTCGCCCACGGGTATCGACAGGAGCATGCCCGTCAGCGCGGGCATGGCGGAGAGCAGGCCGACCAGGAAGCTGGACGCACCGAGGCGGACGAGGAAGACGGCGAGGAAGCTGCCCACGCCGGCCGTGATGCCGACGCCGATGCCGTCGATCAGGACGTTGCGTTGGTTGAGTTGGGCGCTATTAGCGGGACGAAACAGCACCTGCCACAGCGCAGCATCATGACCCATGGCAGCCGTGGCTGCCCGATGCGTCGGAGACATGGCGCAATCCTACCAAAAAGGCGCGCGCCTGACAAATGGCTCCGGGTGCCGGGCGCCTAACGCGCGCGGGCCACGAACCCGTCGATTAACCGGCGCGCGATCGTGTGGGACGGCGGGATGTTGGGCAGTTCGTCCGCGCGGAACCAGTGCGCCTCGGCCAGCTCGCTCTCCTCCAGCCGGATCTCGCCGCTGACGTAATCCGCGGTGAAACCGATCATCAGGGAATCGGGGAACGGCCAGGGCTGGCTGCCGAAGTAGCGGATGTTGCCGATCGTGATCCCGACCTCCTCGCACACCTCGCGCGCCGCACACTCCTCCAGGGTTTCGCCGGGTTCAACGTAGCCGGCCAGCACGCTGTAGCGGCCGGTGGGGAAGCGGTGGTTGCGCGCCAGCAGGATGTGCAGGCCGTCGGGCATGGGCCGCGTCACTGCGATGATGATCGCGGGGGAGAGCCGGGGATAGGTGACCAGCTCGCACGCGGGACAGCGCCGCGCGCGCTCGTGCTCCTGGTTGACCATCGGGCCGCCGCACTGGCCGCAATGTTGGGTGGTGCGCTCGAAGGCCAGGAGCTGCACCGCGCGGCCCGCCACCCGCATCGGCGCCTCGTCGAGCACCGAATAAAGATTCCGCAGACCCTCGGCCGCCATGCCGCCGGGAAGCGCGTCATCCCTGGCGATCTCCGCCGCGAAGCAATCCGTGCGCGCCGCATCGTCCTCCAGGTAGCCGAGATAGAGCGTCCGCAGCGGCGACACGCCCAGCTCGGCCGTGCCGCCCGCGATGGGGACCGCGGCGCGGTCACCGTTGGCGCGCACCAGAAGGCGGTCGCCCTGGAAGATGAACCAGCAGGCCGGCCCGGCGCTGTCCGGTGGCGCGCTGAGCTGCGGCACGAAGGTCGTCATCGGTCACTCCCCTCCAGAAACTCGGCAAAGACCTGGTTGCCCAGCAGGCGGCCCGCCCGGGTGAGGCGCAGCCGGTCGGGCAGGCGCTCCAGCAGGCCGCGGCGCAAGAGGCCCGCCACCTCCTCGCCGAAGACGGCGTCGATCGCCATGCCGAAGCGCGCGCGGAAGCGCTCTTCCGCAACGCCCTCCGCCACCAGGCGCAGGCCGAGCATCATGAACTCCCCCATCGCCAGGCGGTCGTCGACCGGCTCGCCACCGCGCTCGGGAGAAAGGCCGTCCTGCAGGCGCCGGACGTACTCCGGCACGGGCCGCACGTTCCACCAGCGCCGCGCGCCATCGAAGCTGTGCGCGCCCGCGCCGAAGCCGAGATACGGCTCGTGGCGCCAGTACACCAGGTTGTGGCGGCACACATGACCCCCGCGCTGCCAGTTGGAGATCTCGTACTGCTCGTAGCCGGCCTGCGCCAGCCGGTCGAGGGCCAGCTCGTAGCAGTCTGCGGCCAGGTCGTCGTCGGGCGGGACCTGGCGACCCAGGCGCACGTCGTTGTAGAGCGGCGTGCCGTGCTCGACCGTGAGGCCGTACAGCGAGAGATGCTCGGGCCCCAGGCCCACCGCGCGCGCCAGCGTGCGCTCCCACGCAGCGAGTTCCTGGCCGGGCAGCCCGAAGATGAAATCCAGGTTGACGTTGGCGAACCCTGCCTGCCGCGCGGCCCCGAACGCGGCCTCGGCCTGGTCGGCGTCGTGGATGCGGCCCAGCCAGCGCAATTCCGCGTCGTCGAAGCTCTGCACCCCCATGCTCAGGCGATTCACGCCCAGGTCGGCCAGGTCCGCGAAGAGGCGCGCGTCGGCCGTCCCCGGGTTCGCCTCGCACGTGATCTCCGCGCCGGGCAACACCTCGAACGCCTCCCGGCACGCGAGGAGGACCAGGCGCAGGAGGGACGCACTCAGGACCGTCGGCGTGCCGCCGCCCAGGAAGATGGTGCGCACGGCGGGCCGCTGCCGCGCCTCCCCCGCGCGGCGGATCTCCGTGCTCAGCGCATGGGCATAAGGCTCGTGGAACGAGGAGAGTCCTGCGTAGGTGTTGAAGTCGCAGTAGTGACAGCGGACCGCGCAGAACGGGATGTGCAGATAGAGCGCGAGAGGAGGCGGCATCTAGGAACTCGGCCGATTCTCGAACCGAAAGCCATGCCCCCGCATGGTGACGATGTACTGGTGTTCCCCGTCCGCCTCGGCCAGGCGCTCGCGCAGCCGGCGCACCAACGCATCGATCGACTGCTCGGAGACGCCGCCGTCGACTGCGTCCGGCCAGACCGCGCGGACGATGTCGTCCCGGACCGCGACGCCGGTGGTGGCCATCAGCGTCTCGAGCAGCCGGTACTGCTGGGCCGAAAGCGGCGGCTCCAGCACGCGGCCGTTGACGATCACCTGCCGCGCCGCGCTGTCGAGGCGCAGGCCATGCTCCACGGGCGCCTCCAACGTGAGCGGCGCGGTGGCGCCCGCGTCGACGAAGGCCAGCTTATAGCGGAGCGCGATCTGGATCTCGTCGCCGTCGCGCAGCGGCTGCGCGCCCACCACGTCCCGGCCGTTCAGGTGCGTGCCGTTCTTGCTGGCCATGTCCTCGATCTCGTAGTGATCCACGCGCCAGGTGACGCGCGCGTGCAATCGCGAGATCTGGCGATCATCGAGCACGATATCGCAGTCCGGACTGCGACCGATGGTGACCACCCGGTGGCCGAGCGGCCAGGTGAGGCCGGACTCGCCGCCCCGCTGCAGGATCAACATGGCCGATTCGCGTGTCATCGATCGATCGTTCATGCGCCGATGCACTCCTGTTTCATCCGGGTGCATTTCGGTTTCGGGGCAGAAGCAAGCATCCTGAGCGGAGTCCCGCCATCGGTTTGGCGGGACGTAGTCGAAGGACGCGGTCCCCGCCGCGCCACCCCGCTCCGCATCCTTCGACTGCGGGCTGTTGCCCTCCGCTCAGGATGCTCCGCTACATGCGCCCCCAAATTGAACCGCACCTGTTTCATCGGGTGTCCTTGACACCCGCCGGCACCTGCGGGATAATCGCAGAGGATTCGTGCGAAACGTTGCTTCTGGCCCGATATGTCTCAAACACTACCGATTGGCTCCATCCTGCGTGAGCGCTACCACATCGTCGAACTGGTCGGCCAGGGCGGCATGGGTGCGGTCTACAAGGCGACCGACAGCCGCCTGCGCGGCCGCGTCTGCGCGGTCAAGGAAGTGCTGCCCGACCTGGCCAGCGCCTCCGGCATGGAAGACCAGGCCCAGGAGCAATTCTACCGGGAAGCCAGCGTGCTGGCCAGCCTCGACCATCCGAATCTGCCCAAGGTTTCCGACTACTTCGAGCAGGACGGCCGCCAATACCTGGTCATGGACTTCGTGCCGGGCAACGACCTCCGCCAGGTCATCGACGATGCCCGGCGCCGCGAGACCTTCGTGCCGGAGGAGAACGTCCTGGCCTGGGCAGCGCAGCTCTGCGATGCGCTGAGCTACCTCCACACCCAGGATCCCCCGGTGCTGCACCGCGACATCAAGCCCTCGAATATCAAGCTGACGCCGCGCGGCGTGGTCAAGCTGGTCGACTTCGGCCTGGTCAAGCTCCTGCAGCCGGACGAGAGCCGGACCGTCACCGTCGTGCAGGGCCGCGGCACGGTGGCCTACACCCCCCTCGAGCAGTACGGCGGCGACTCGGGCCACACGGATGTCCGCTCGGACGTCTATTCCCTGGGCGCCACGCTCTACCACCTGCTGACGGGCCAGCCACCCGCGGACGCCAAACAGCGCTTCCTCAAGCCCGGCAGCCTCGTGCCGCCCACTGACATCAACCAGCGCGTCTCGCCGCGCACCGAGCGCGCCATCCTGGCAGCCATCGCACAGCACCCGGACGACCGTCCCGCCACCGTCGCCGCACTGCGCGACCTCCTCTTCGAGGACGAACCGGCCGTCGTTCCGCCGACATCGCAGCTGCCGGTGCTGGAGTCCACCCGCAGCCTGTGGCGGGAACTGGTCGCCCATCACGCGGCGCTGCTTGTCACCGTCATCGCGCTGACGGCCACCGCGCTGCTGGTCACCCTGCTCGCGCCGCCCCTGCCCTGATCACGCCTGGCGCTGGCTTCTCGTCCAAAGGAGCGTCAGCAGTCCCGCGACGAACGTGACCGCGCCCGCGACCCATGCCCAGCCCCGCGCCTGTGCAACTGTGGAGCCTGGCAGCCAGCCCACCGCATAGAGCACGTACGCGATCCACGCCGCAACGCCGGCCCACAGCGCCGCGACGGTGGACCGGAGGTTGCTCGCGCCGATCAGGCCGTTGCGCCCGCGCCTGTTGCTCGCGAAGACGATGCCGCCCGACAGCAACGTGCCGGCCAGGCCCGCAAAAAAGGCTGCCATCCCCACGCGGGGCTCGGGAGGCGGCGGCGGCGCGGGCGCCACCACCGGTGTATCGGTCGGCTCAGGCGTCGCGGTCCACGTGGCGGTCGGGCTCGGCGTGATTGTGGGCGTGGACGTCGGCGATGGCGTGGGGGTCGGAATGACCGTGGCGATGCTGCCCGGCGCGTCTCCGCCCACGCGCAACTCGATGCGCGTCGAGTTCTTCGCCTCGCCGGACTGGACCGTGATCCACAGCTCGCCCGGCCGATCCAGCGGCACGACGGTCCGCGCGCGGCCCGCCACCGTTGTCTCCACCCGCGGGGCCAGCGCCAGCGACTCGGTCGGATAGCGCAGGTTGAACTCGACGGGCGTGCCATCTGGCACCGGGTGGCCCTTGCGGTCCAGAATGATGCCCGTCTCCAGTGCGATCTGGCTGCCGACCTGGATGCTGCCCGTGATGACGTCGCCGCTGCCCGCGGGCGCCAGCGCGATCACCTGGCCCGGTGCGGCTTCGAGCTGGTTGATGAGCTCGTAGTTGATGCCGGTGACCGTGACCGGCGGCGCGCCCACCGGCGTGAACTCGCGGAACAACGCGCGCACCGCAGTTTCGAGGAACGGTGCAGTGTGCGCGTAGATGCCGAAATAGGCCGTCAGCTTGCTGACCTCGGTTGTGTCGAGGTAGTACGGCGCCGCGAATGCCAGGGCAACGATCCGTTTGTCGCGCAGGCCGTCGGAACGCCGTGCCAGGAAGTCGCTCAGCGCGGTGGATTCGGGGTATTCCTGCGGACGCTGGTCGAGCTGCGCGAAAAGGATCCAGCGCGCCTGGTCGATGGCCGCCTCGACCTCCGGGTAGTCGAGCGGCGCAAGGAGGCTGGCGGAAAGGTCGCGGTAGGTGAAGCTGCTGACGTTCGCCGCGTCCACCTGCCCGGTCGCGTCAGGCCCGTACAGCTGCAGGATGATATCCTGCAGCGCCGTCGGGCTGACCAGCGGCACGGGATCGCATGCGGGACACTCGCGCATTGTGCGCGCATCCGTGAAGATGACGATCTTCTCGTTCACGGCCGGCGCCGCCGGCAGCCGATCCGCGAACTGCTCCTGACCCGGGTAGATCAACGTCAGGCCGGCGCGGGCGATCGCCCGGGTGACGCTGCTGCTCTGGCCGACCTGCGCGGCCACGGTCGCCCCATCGCGCACCATGTCGGAGCGAATCCAGCGGCCGCCGTACGAGCGCAGCTTCAGGGTCACGATGCGGAGCACCGCCGCGTCGACTCGGGCCGCGAACGCGCCATCGCTGCGGTACTTGTCCTGGAAGAACAGCACCGTCTCCTTGATCGCCTTCACCTGGTCCGGCCAACTGTCGGTCAATGCAAAACGGCCGAGGTAGAGCAGATCGTTGCCGGCCAGGAAGGCATCCTGCGCCACGCGGCGGTGCGGGAACTCGATCAGGGTGGGGCTGTAATACCGTCGCAGCGCGGGAACCCCCAGGGCGTCGCTGATCAGCACGCCGCCGGCCGCGCGCCACGCGGCAAACTCCGGCAGCTCCATCAGGTCCTGAAGCTGCGGAGCCAGGCTGATGGGCGGCGTGGTCTCGCGGATGTTGCCCTGAAAGCCCCGATAGCGGATGTGAGACGTCATGAGGGCCGGGGTGATGCCGGCGACGGAGAAGTCGCCATCGCCGGTGACCGCGGAAAACGGCGCGATCTCGATCTGGCGCAGCTGCTCGACCGATTTCTGAACGGTCGCCACCTCATCTTCGGGGCCCCGATCCGAGCCGCCCTGCCCCGGGAAGTGTTTGCCTGCCGGGATCACGACCCCGCCGCCGCCGATCTGGACGCCCCGGATGAATGCCTGCCCGATCTGGCCGACCCAGAAGGGATCGCCGCCGAAGGTGCGCGTGTTCAGGTCGCCCTTGCTGCCCGGCCGCGGGGTGTCCAGGACGTCCAGCGGCGGACCTAACAGCAGATTGATGCCCGCGGCTCGCAGCTCGCTGCCCATCACCTGGCCGGCCTGCTCGGCCAGCTGGGGAGACCAGGTGGCGCCGATCGCCATCGCACTCGGCAGGGGCGTGAACCCCCCCAGACCGGAGAGGAAGGAACGGTCGTCGCCGACCCAGTCCAGGCCGACCAGCAGGGGCAGTCCGGGCAGCACCTCGTTCGGATCCTCCGGGACCGGCGTCGCCTGCTGCTCTGCGGCAGCCGCCTCGGAACTGACCGCGGTGGCAGCCTCGCGCGTCGCCGGCCTGTCGATCGTCGGTCGATCGTCCGTGACCGGCGCCGCGGCGGTGGCGGTCAGTGGAACGGTCGCGGTGATACCGGCGGTCGCGGTCAATGAAGCGGTGACAGCCGCCGTGGCCGTGATCGCAGCGGTCGCGGAGATGGGTACGGTGCTGGTGAGGCTGACGGTGGCGGTGATGGGCCTCGGTGCGCTGAGCGCCAGGCGGTGGAGCGCCTCCGACAACGCCGCGATCTGCAGCGGCGTGCTGATCTCCTCCACAGTCACCCCGAGCGTGGACGTGACCGGCCCAGTGGCGACGGGGGCTGTGCGGAAGTTATCGTTCGAAGGCAGGAGCACGACGCCACCGATGCGGTAGTCGCGCACCAGGACGGCGATGTCTGACTCAGGCGAGACGTCCTGGCCCACGAAAGAAACCAGGAACAGCTGGCCGACCTTGTCAGCCACGGTCATGCCGTCGAGGATCTGCTGGGCATCGGCCACGAACGCGGCAGCAGGCGGCGCCGGGGTTTCCTGCCGGGCCGGCGCGAGCGCCGCGCGCGGCGCGAAGCTGCCCGCGGCAGGCGCTGCCGGCAACCCAAAGGACAGTAACAGGACCAACAAAGGCACGAGCCTGGTGAGTTTTCGCATGACCTCGAACCGGAACCGCCGGCCCACCTATTCTAGCCCCACGTCCGTCGATCGTCAACCGTACGTCCACCGGGCGCGTTCAGAACGAGCGTTCGACCCGCGTTTTATTTTGCAGCAAGATGCACCCTGCGTTATGATGTGCGCAGGAAGTGACACATACGATTGGAGCCCCCATGCCCGATTTCAAGCTGGTCTCGGACTTTGCACCGACCGGAGATCAACCGGATGCGATTGAGAAGTTGGTCCGCGGGCTGCGCGAGGGGCACCAGCACCAGACGCTGCTTGGCGCAACGGCGACGGGCAAAACCTTTGTCATGGCTTCAGTCGTGGAGGCCGTCAATCGCCCCACCCTGATCCTGGCGCACAACAAGACGCTGGCCGCGCAGCTCTACAGCGAGTTCAAGGAGTTCTTCCCCCACAACGCGGTGGAGTACTTCGTCAGCTACTACGACTACTACCAGCCGGAAGCCTATCTGCCCAGGACCGACACCTACATCGAGAAGGACTCGCAGATCAACGACGAGATCGACCGGCTGCGCCTGGCCGCCACGTCCGCGCTGCTCAGCCGCCACGACGTGTTGATCGTCGCCTCGGTCTCGTGCATCTACGGCCTGGGTGACCCGGCGGAGTACGGCCGCGTCACGGTCAAGCTGAAGGTGGGCGAGCGATACCGTCGCGAGCTGACGCTGCGCGAACTGGTCGAGATGTTCTACGAGCGCAACGACCTGGAGCTGCGCCGCGGCAAGTTCCGCGTGCGCGGCGACACGCTGGAGATGATGCCGGCTTACGCGGATCTGGCGTATCGCGTCGAATTCTTCGGCGACGAGGTGGATCGCATCACCGAGATCGATCCCCTGACGGGCGAGGTGCTGCGCAAGCTGGACGAAATCGAGGTCTTCCCGGCCAAGCATTTCATCACCCCCCAGGATAAGCTGACCGAGGCGATCGAGCGCATCGAGGCCGAGCTGGAAGAACAACTGAAGAAGTTCCGCGCGGAAGACAAGCTGCTCGAAGCGCAGCGGTTAGAGCAGCGCACACGGTACGACCTGGAAATGCTGCGCGAGGTGGGCTACTGCTCGGGGATCGAGAATTACAGCGCCCCGCTGGCGCTGCGCCCGGCCGGCTCCCGGCCGTTCACCCTGTTGGACTACTTCCCGAGAGACTGGCTGCTCATCGTGGACGAGTCGCACATGACCCTACCCCAGGTGCACGGCATGTACAACGGCGACCGGGCGCGCAAGGAAGTGCTGGTCGACTTCGGCTTCCGGCTGCCCTCCGCCATGGACAACCGCCCGCTGAAGTTCGAGGAGTTCGAAGAGACGATCAACCAGGTGATCTACACCTCGGCCACGCCCGGACCCTACGAGATGCGCAACTCGGCGCAGGTCGTCGAGCAGATCATCCGCCCCACCGGCCTGGTCGATCCCCAGGTGGTGATCCGGCCGACCAAGGGCCAGGTGGACGACCTGCTCAAGGAGATCCGCCAACGCGTCGCGAAGGGCCAGCGCGTGCTGGTCACCACGCTGACCAAGCGGATGGCGGAGGACCTGGCAGATTACCTGCAGGAGGTCGGGGTCCGGGTGCACTACCTGCACTCGGAGGTACAGACGATCGAGCGCATCGAGATCCTGCGCGATCTGCGCCTGGGCGTTTACGACGTGATCGTCGGCATCAACCTCCTGCGGGAAGGCCTGGACCTGCCCGAGGTCAGCCTGGTTGCGGTCCTGGATGCGGACAAGGAAGGCTTCCTGCGTTCCGAACAGGCGCTTATTCAGACCATCGGCCGCGCGGCCCGCCACGTCGAGGGCACCGCGATCCTGTACGCGGACAAGGTCACCGATTCGATGCGCCGGGCGATCGACGAGACGAACCGGCGCCGCGCCAAGCAGGAAGCGCACAACCTGGCGCACGATATCATCCCGCAGACGATCGTAAAAGCAGTGCGCGACCTGACACAGCGCATCCAGTCGGAGCGCGGCGCCGCGCCGGCGCGGCCGGGCATGCAACCTGCCATCGCCGAAGGCGGGCCGTCGTATCGCACTGCGCCGACCGCCCTGCCCAAGGATGAGGCCGCGCGGCTGATCAAAGACCTGGAAAAGCAGATGAAAGCTGCGGCGCAGAACCTGGAGTTCGAGAAGGCCGCCGTGCTGCGCGACGAGATCATCGAGCTGCGCCAGGCCCTGCAGGCACAGGACAGCCGGCCGCTGTGGGAACAGATACGGGACGAAGTGTAGAGGAAACGGAATGGAACTAGGGACGATCCGGCCGATCAACATCGACGCCGAAATGCAGGCGTCTTATCTCGATTATGCGATGAGCGTCATCGTCGCCCGCGCGCTGCCCGACGTGCGCGATGGCCTGAAACCGGTGCACCGGCGCATTCTCTACGCCATGCACGACCTGGGTTTGCGTCCCGATCAGCCGTACAAGAAGTCCGCACGCATCGTCGGCGAGGTGCTGGGCAAGTATCATCCACACGGCGACGCGGCCGTGTACGAGGCGATGGTGCGCATGGCGCAGGATTTCTCACTGCGCTATCCCCTGGTGGACGGACAGGGCAACTTCGGTTCCATCGACGGCGACAACGCGGCGGCCATGCGCTACACCGAAGCGCGGCTCGCCAAGATCGCCATGGAGATGCTCAGCGACATCGAGAAGGACACGGTCGACTGGACGGAGAACTTCGACGGCACCCTGAAGGAACCGGTCGTGCTGCCGGCCGCGCTGCCCAACCTGCTGGTGAACGGCTCCAGCGGCATCGCTGTCGGCATGTCGACCAACATTCCGCCCCACAACCTGAACGAGGTGTGCGACGCGCTCTGCTACCTGATCGATCACCATGACAAGCGCGAGGACGTCACGATCGAGGACCTGATGCAGTTCATCCCGGGGCCCGACTTTCCGACCGGCGGAGTGGTGTTCCGCTACGGCGCACCGGGCGAGGAGGGCGAGCGCGAGGACCTGATCGCCAAGGCGTACGCCAGCGGCCGCGGGCACATCACGGTGCAGGCGCGGGCCCACATCGAGGAGATGAGCCGCAACCGCAGCCGGATCGTCGTGACGGAGCTGCCCTACGCGGCCAACAAGACCACCATCATCGAGCGCATCGCCGAGCTGGCGCGCGAGGGGCGGATCGAGGGTCTCACCGACCTGCGCGACGAGTCTGACCGGACGGGCATGCGGCTGTGCATCGAGATGACGCGCACCGTCGAACCGCGCGAAATCCTGGCCAACCTCTACAAGCACACGCCGCTCCAGCAGACCTTCGGCATCTCGCTGCTCGCGCTGGTGGACGGAGAGCCGCGGCTGCTCAGCCTCAAGCGCATGTTGCTGCACTTCATCGAGCACCGCCAGCAGGTGATCGTCCGCCGTGCCAGGTACGATCTCGCGAAGGCCAGGCAGCGCGCCCATATCCTGGAAGGGCTGCTCAAGGCGCTCGACATCCTGGACGAGGTGATCGCACTGATCCGCGGATCGCGCACGGCTGACATCGCACGCCAGGGCCTCAAGACCCAGCTGGGGTTCACGGAGATCCAGGCTCAGGCCATCCTCGACATGCAGCTGAGGCGGCTGGCCGCGCTGGAGCGGCGCAAGCTCCAGGACGAATATCGCGATTTGGTCGCGCTGATCCAGGAACTGGAGACGCTGCTGGGCTCGCCCAAGAAGGTGCTTGCGCTGATCCGCCAGAACCTCGTCGATCTCAAGGCGACGTATGGCGACGCGCGACGCACGCAGATCACGGACCAGGCGCGCGGAGCGCTGACGGTCACGGATGTGATTCCGGACGAAGAGGCGTGGATCACCGTCGGCGCCGACGGGTCCGTCGGCCGCGCCGCGGGACGGCTGCCCGCGGGCATCGACGCACCGCAGATAGTGCTGGGCGCCAACACCCACTGCGACCTGTACCTCTTCAGCCGGCGCGGACAGGCGACGCGCATCGGCGTCCACCAGCTTCCGGACGGCGGGGCCGCGCACCATGCCGACCTGGGGGGCCTGGGCCGGGGCGACAAGATCGCCGCGGCCATCACCGCGCGCCGGCCGAATGGCGAGCCGGTGGAGGGCTACGTCGTGTTCGCGACGGCGCTCGGCGCGGTCAAGCGCATCAACCTGGCCGACCTGGCCGCGTCGACCCAGGGTAACCCGACCGTCATCAAGCTGGACGACAGCGACGAACTGGTCTGGGCCGGCCTGGGCAAGGGCGGCGGAGAGATCATGCTCATCAGCGAGCAGGGACAGGTGATCCGCTTCGCCGAGGATGAGGTGCGCGCGATGGGCCTGCCCGCGGGCGGCATCGCAGGCATCAAGCTGCAGAGCAACGATCGCCTCGCCGGCGGTGTGGTCCTCCTTGCAGGGCAGCAGAGCGGCGACCTCGCGCTCGTCGCATCGGCAGGTGCGGGGCGGCGCTCGCCACTCGTCGATTTCCCGACCAAAGGTCGGGGGACGCAGGGCGTGGCGAGCAAGCTCGGTGCGCGGACAGGCCCGATCGTTTCGGCCTTCCTGGTCGCGCCGGCGGATAGGGTGCTCCTGGTCCTCGCCAACGGCACGACCAAGACCGTCACGGGCAAGAACCTGGCGTTGGCCAGGCGCGCCAACACGGGCAAGGCGGTGGTTGTCCTCAAGGGGGGAGATGCGATCGATCGGGCCATCGTGCTGCCGCCGGGCGACACTGCACCGGAGCCGCAGAAGGGCGCGGAGGTGAAGGCGCCGGCGAAGCGAACGCGCACGTCATCACCCAAGGCTGCCGGCACGAAGACGCCTGCGTCAGCAGGGGCGGCGCCGAGAGCGGCGGAGGCGAAACCGGCGACGGCAGCAGCGCCAACCACCGGGAAACCCCCAGTCGCGGCCAGGAAGGGGGCGACCAGGCCCACTGCCGCTAAGGCAGCGACCGTGCCGGCCCAACAGGATGCGGACGACCTGGTGACGCGGCGGGGTAAACCGGCTGTGCTCCCGCGTCCCGGCGTTGCGCCCGAGCTACCGGTGGACAGGACGACAACCCGCATCGCACAGAGCGGCCAATTGTCCCTGATGCCGGCAGAGGATGTTCCGGCAGGAGCCAGGACAGCGAAGCCGGCGGCAAAGCCGGCGGCAAAGTCAGCGGAGAAGCCGGTCCAAAAGTCAGCGGAGAAACTGGCCGCCAAAGCACCGAAACCGGCAGCCAAGCCGGCAACAAAGGCGGGGCCGGATCGGCCAAAGACCGCCCGCACGAGCCGTCCTGCCCGGGAAGAGGAGATTCTGCCCGATCCGGCCGCGAAGCCTCGCAGGCCGTCAAAGGCGCCGAACGCGCCGGACGCGGGCATCCAGACCACCTGGTCGCCCAGCCCTGTCAGGCCGCCGGGGGACGTGCCGTCCAGCGATGCGGCATCACCGGCGCCCAAACGCAAGCCCGCAGCGCGCAAATAGGGCGCACACGTAGGGGCCGACCTGCGTGTCGGCCCCCGACCGGGCGCACACACAGGTGCGCCCCCACAATCCGCCATCCATTCGTAGGGGCCGACCTGCGTGTCGGCCCCCATCCGGGCGCACACACAGGTGCGCCCCCACAATCTGCCATCCATTCGTAGGGGCCGACCTGCGTGTCGGCCCCCGACCGGGCGCACACACAGGTGCGCCCCCACAATCCGCCATCCATTCGTAGGGGCCGACCTGCGTGTCGGCCCCCGACCGGGCGCACACAC
>CAZMIS010000026.1:0-5464 GCA_964566325.1 uncultured Anaerolineales bacterium | reverse complement strand
GTAGGGGCCGACCTGCGTGTCGGCCCCCGACCGGGCGCACACACAGGTGCGCCCCTACCTGCGGTAGGCCACCTCGCCGCGGACCAGCGTCATCCACACTTGCAGATCGGGCGTGAGCAGCACCAGGTCAGCCACCGCGCCCGGCGCGACCCGGCCCCGCTCGCGATCCAGCCCCAACAATCTGGCCGGCGTCGTGGTGACCGTGGCCAGCGCGTCGCTCACCGCGCAGCCGGTGAACGCGACCAGGTTTCGTACTGCCTGGTCCAGCGAGAGGATACTCCCCGCCAGCGTGCCATCGGCCAGCCGGGCGCTCGTGGCGTCCACCGCGACCTCGTAATCCCCCAGCCGGTGCACGCCAGGCGGCATGCCCAGCGCCGCCATCGCATCCGTCACCAGGTTCAACCGGTGCGGGCCGAGCAACCGCCACACCAGCCCGACCATGGCAGGGTGCACGTGGACCCCGTCCGCAATGATCCCCACCGAGACACGATCGTCGGCCAGCAGCGCGCCGGGCAGGCCCGGATCCCGGTGCCCCAGCGCGGGCATGGCATTGAACAAGTGGGTGCCGTAGCGCGCCCCGGCGTCGAATGCCGCGAGCGCCTCGTCATAAGTCGCCAGGCTGTGTGCGGTGCTGACCACGACCCCCCGCTCCGCCAGGCTGCGGATCACGGGGAGCGCGCCCGGCAGTTCCGGCGCCAGCGACACCAGCCGCACGCCGGAATCCGGCGACCAGCCGGCCACGGCATCGGGCGTGGGCGGGCGCAGGTACGCGGGATTGTGCGCCCCCTTCTTCTGCGGATTGAGGAAGGGTCCCTCGACGTGCAGCCCGAGCGGCTCTGCGCCGAGGAAGCCGGCGGGGCGCCCACGGGTCACAACCTGCTGCCCTAACGCCACCTTCTCCGGGGACGAGGTGATGATGGTCGGCAGGAACGCGGTGACGCCGTAACGCGGCAGCAGCCCGGCCGCGCGCCAGATCGTCGTCGGGTCATCGGTGAAGTCGTCCCCGAACCCGCCGTTGAACTGCATGTCGATGAAGCCGGGCGCCAGCAGCAGGCCGGTGGCGTCGATCACATCCGCGCCGGGAGGGCAAGGCAGGGCCGCGGCTGCAGCGACCGCAACGATGCGGCCGCGGTCCACGATCACCGCGGCGGCGTCGATGACGCGTTCCGGCGTGTAGAGCGTCGCACCGTGGATGTAGCGCATCGCTAGAGCTGGCTCAGGAACTCGAAGACCCGGTCGGCATGTCCCCGGAGATCTTCATGCGCGAAGTCCGGGTACAGCACCATGCGCTTGTTGGCGCGGATCTTGTTGTAGGCCGCAAACTGGGTCGACGGCGGGCAGACCTGATCGCGCAGGCCGACGGCCATGTAGACTTCCCCCTCGATGCGCGGGCACAGATGCTGCACATCGATGTACCCCAGCCGCGTGAACACCTCCAGCTCGCGCTCGTGCCGCGGATCGCGCCAGCGGAAGTAGTCGCGCAGCTCGGCGTATGCGCCCGTGTCGAGGTCGATGTCCCACACGCGCTTGTAGTCGCACAGGAAGGGGAAGATGGGCGCAGCGCGCTGGATCTGCGGCGTCAACGCGGCGCAGGCCAGCGTCAGGCCGCCCCCCTGGCTGCCGCCGGTGGCGCCCACGCGGGCGGGATCAACATGCGGCAGGTCCATCACGATCTGGGCCAGGCGCGCGGTGTCGAGGAAGATGTCGCGGAACATGAGATCTTCCGGCGCACCATCCAGGCCGCGGATGATATGGCCGTGCCAGGTGGTGCCGGGCCGGTAGCCCGTGTCCTGCGACAGGCCACCCTGGCCGCGGCAATCCAACGCTGCGACCGTGAAACCCAGCGCAGCATAGGCCAGCTTGGTCACCCAGTCGCCGGCCGTGTTCGAGTATCCGTGGAACATCAACACGGCGGGGTTGGCGCCCTGCTGATGTCGCGGCCTCACGAGCTGAGCGTGAATTCGCGCGCCCTTGACGCTCGTGAAATACAGGTGCGAGCAGTCGGCGTAAGGCGCCTGGAACTCGGCCGGGATCAGCTCGATCTCGGGCTTGACGGCGGCGAGCTCGGCCAGAGCCCGGTCCCAGTAGGCATCGAAATCGTCCGGGCGGGGATTCACGCCCTGGTAGTCCCGGAGCTGGTCCAACGGCAGGTCAAATGTAAGCGGCATTGAGGCTCCTCCGTGATGTTGTCGGATATCCACCAAGAAGGATAGCCCATCATGACGCCCTGTCAAATTGGCCCAAAGCAGCGCCAGTTCCGTGAAAAGCGCTTGTCGCGCGCGCCGCGCTGTGTTATACTCCCCAGCAGTTGCGGTTCTACTTCATCCCCGCAAGCGGTGGCCGTATCATTATGGAAATCGAAGCCAAGTTCAAGGTACCTAATCGCCAGGCATATCGAGAGCTGCTGCGGGTGCGCAGCCTCGGCAAGTACAGCGTCGCGCCGGCGCACCGGATACAGGTGGTGGATCGCTACTTCGACGCGCCAGACAGCCGCCTCCTCGCGGCCGGCTACAGCTGCCGGCTGCGGACCGAGGGCGAGCGCATCATTGCGACACTGAAGGGCCTGGGCGGTGTCGAAGGCGGAGTGCACCGCCGCGACGAGCAGGAGATCGACCTGCCCGAGCTGCTGCTGCGCCCGGCGGATTGGCCGGCCAGCCCGGCGCGCGCGCTCGCGCTCGAGCTGGCCGCGGGCGCGGCGCTCGAGTCGCTCTTCGACCTTCAGCAGACCCGCCAGAAGTGCGACGTCCTCGACGGCGAGCGCCGGGTGGCGGAACTCAGCCTCGACGAGGTGCGCGCGGTGGTGGGACAGCGCCCTGCGTTCTACTACGAGGTGGAGGTCGAACTGCGGCCGGACGGGACCGAGGAGGACCTGGCCCTGCTGGCCGCCACCCTGCGGGACGAGTATGCCCTCGAGCCTGAGACGCGCTCGAAGTTCGCGCGGGGCCTGGAGACGTTGCGCGAGCGCGGCACGGCCGTCCATGACGGGCTGACGGCCACCGAACGCGCAACCCTGGAGGCCTACGCGGCAGGCGGCGACGAAGAGCTGGCGCGCCGCGCGGCCACAATCCTTGGCTGGGCAGACGGCCTGCCGACACGCGAGATCGTGGCGGCCACCGGGCTCTCGTCGGGCCGGGTGCGCTTCTGGGTGCGCACGTTCCGGGCCCAGCGCATGGCCATCTTCGCCCCGGGCGCGGACACTGAGCCGGACGAAGCGCTGCGCAGCCCGGTGCCGCAACGCCCAGGGGCGCAACGCCCGGCTGCGCAGCAGGCGGCTCCGGCCCGACCGCGCCGCTCGGCAGCGAAGTCCACGCAACGACAGGCGCCCGCCGCTGCGCCCGTCGCACCGCGTGAACCACAGCCGTCGCCCGTGGCCCCGCCCGCCCGCGCGGCTGCCGCCGCCACTGCAGGCGCCGAAGCCGAGCCCACCCCCGCGCCGCGCGGCTTCCCGTCCGTCCCCGATTTCTGCCGGCGCAACGGGGTGGACCTCGAGCGGAGCCGCTACGCGGCGGACATGGCGCTCGAGCTGTTCGATGCGCTGCGCAAGGTGCACCGCATGCCGCGCCGCCGCCGTCGCCTGCTCCGCCAGGCCGCGCTCCTGGCCGCGGTAGGCGCACAGGCGGATCCCGAGCATCCCTTCTCGGCCGGTCGCGACCTGATCCTGGCCCAGCCGCTGCGCAACGTGAACACCAACGAACGGCTGGCCCTGGCGTGTATCGTCGCACTCCAGCGCAAGAAGATGAAGCCCGAGAAGGAGCACACGCTCGACGCACTCGAGCCGAAGCAGCGCAGCCACGCGCTCTTGCTCGCCGCGTTGCTGCAGATCGGCCGGTCCTTCACCTTCGACGGCCCGAACAGCACCGCCATTCGCATGATCGAGGGCGGCGACTCCGCCGAGTGCGCCGTGATCCTGGAGGGGCCGTCGGCCGAGGCGGACGCACAGCAGGCAGCCGCCCGCGCGGAGTACTGGCGCCAGCTCACCAAGCAGCAGATCGTCTTCCTCGCCCTGGTTCAGCCGCTCGCAGCCGCCGCGAGCCCCGTGCACGCGGCGCCCGCCCAGCCCGTGCCCGAGGAGCCGCCCCTGCCGGCCGACGTGCCCGCGCTGCTCCCCGAAGATTCGATGAGCGAGGCAGGACGCAAGGTGATCCTCACCCACTTCGTGCGCATGCTGGCCAACGAAGCGGGCACGCGCGAAGGTGCGGACATCGAGTTCCTGCACGACATGCGCGTGTCGACGCGACGCATGCGCGCGGCCTATCGCATCTTCGAGCCCTACTACGATGCCGAGGCGGTCAAGCGTTTCAACAAGAACCTGCGCCGCGCGGGCAGCGCGTTGGGCGCGGTGCGCGATCTCGACGTGCTGATCGAGAAGGCCGAGGCCTACCAGGCCGGCCTGCCCCAGGACGATGGGCTCACCGTCGAGCCCCTGCTTGCCAGCTGGCATGGCAGCCGGGAGGTTGCGCGGCGCGAGCTCATCGGGTACCTGGACTCGTCCGCCTACCGCGATTTCGTCGCTTCGTTTCGCGCGTTTCTGCTGACGCCCGGCGCGGCTGCGAAGCCCATCCCCGAGGGCGAACCCATCGCCCACCAGCTCCGCCACGTCGTGCCCCGGCTCGTCATGGAGCGGTACGAACAGGTGCGCGCGTACGAGCCCATCCTGGCCACTGCACCGATCACCACGTACCATCAGCTCCGGGTGGATTTCAAGCGGCTGAGATACGCGCTGGAGTTCTTCCAGAAGCTGCTGGGGCCAGAGGCGCCGGGCACCATCAAGCAGGTGACCGCTTTGCAGGACCTTCTGGGCGCGCTGCAGGACGCGCACGTCGCGGAGGGGCTGATCCGCACGTTCCTCGACGAGCAGCGCGGCAAGCGCAAGAAGGCACTGCCGCCCGCCGCCCTGGCGGGAGTGGAACGCTACTGGGACGTGCAGCGCACAACGCAGGCAGAATTGTTGGCACAGTTCCCGGCGCCGTGGGCCGGCATTCTTGGCCCCGATTTTCGCCGGTCGTTGGCACTCGCGCTGGCCGCGCTGTGACATGACACAGGTTCAGCAGGATCACCGATCACTCACTTCGATCGCAGAACGGAGGAGTCAATGGCAAAGTCGAAGAAGAAAGACGAAGCGCCTGAACAGGTGAAGGAACCGAAGGAACCCAAGGAGCCCAAGGCCAAAAAGGCCAAGGCGAACGACGAGGCGAAGGCACCCCCTGCGGGCTGGAGCGCCGTCGCCGCGCATGCAGAGGCCGAGTTGCCGAAGCAGCCGAAGAAAGAACTCACCACCAAAGAGTACGAGAAGGAGCTGGCCAAGCTGGACGTCGAGCTGGTCAAGCTGCAGAACTGGGTCAAGGCCCAGGGTCTGCGGGTGGTGGTGCTCTTCGAAGGACGCGATGCGGCCGGCAAGGGCGGCACGATCAAGCGCGTGACGGAACCGCTCAATCCCCGCGGCTGCCGCGTCGTGGCGCTGGGC
>CAZMIS010000025.1:0-20398 GCA_964566325.1 uncultured Anaerolineales bacterium | reverse complement strand
AGCGAAGAAATCTGCGTGGTGCGCAATGCCGCCGCCTGCGTGGCGTCCAGCGCCTCGCTCGTGATCCCGATGATGCGCCGGAACGCATCGATCGACGCCTCGGCGTCGCCTGCCTCGGCGCCGGCAACGCCGAGCGAGCTCAGGACGACCAGGTTCTTCGGCGAGATGGTGGCAGCCTGCTTGTAGGCATCCAGCGCACCCTGCAGGTCATCGCCGGCCGTCAGTACGTCGCCGAGCAGCACGTAGGTCGGGTAGTAGCGATCGTCGACGTCCAACGAGCTTTCGAGCGTCGCACGCGCGCCGGCCAGGTCGCCCTGGATGCTCTGCACCGTCGCCAGCTCGTTCCACAGGCCGGCGTTGTTGGGGCTGAGCGCGAGGGCCTGGCGGTAGTAGTCGAGGGAGCGAAGCAGGCGGTCCTGGTTGACGGCCTCGGGCTGCGTCGCCAGCAAGTCCCTGAGGCGGGCCGGGTCGGCCGCCTCTGCGGCGGTCGCCGCGCCGGCGAAGGCCCACGAGCGGTGCAGCCGCGCCAGGTTGGCCGAGTGATCGGTGTTGAGCGGGTTGAGACGCTGGGCGCCGACCAGGACGGCGTGCGCCGCACGCAGGATGTCTTCCTGCGCGCCGGATTGGGTGGCGCGGTCCACCAGGCTGAGGAGCCCCTCGGTGGGAATCTGGCTGACATCCTCGGGCAGGACCGGGTTGCCGGCCGGCGCTTGGTCTGCCAGCTGCAGCAGTGCGCGGCCCAGGAAGAGGTAGTAGTAGTCCTCCTGCGGCTGCAGCCGCGCAGCCTCCCGGTAGAGGATCACCGACCCTTCCCACTGGCCGACTTCCTCGTAGCCCAGACCCTGCTTGTAGTAGGTATCGGCCTGAATGCTGCGCACGTTCAGCGTGGCGATCGTCACGACCGCCAGCACGGTCAGGACCAAGGCAGCGCTCATGGCAGCCGGGCTGCGTCGTGCAAACGCGGCGGGCCACGCCGTCCGGCCTGACAGCGCAATGGCGGCCGCCAACCCGAGGAGCAGCAGGAGGATGACGACGTCGAAGAGCACGATGTGGCCGGCAATGTGGCGGAAGACGTCGAGCCCTGTCAGGTCACCGAACTCGGTGCGCGCGGCCTGCACGAGACCGAAGATGATGAACACGGCGGCCGCAAGTCCTACGGTCAGGGCGATGCCCCCCAATAACGACGTACGGGGGGCGCCCTCCTCCCGTGACTCCTCGATTGCGGTCAACGCTCCGATCAGCCAGGTGAAGAGGACCAGCACGAGGAGCATCGGCGAGAACACGGTCCCGAACCCTTCCGGCCGGACGGTGAAGGCCTTCCAGAAGATGTCGAAAGCGCCGGTGGCGCCGAACTGGTTGACGACGTAGTTCCAGGCCAGGACGGCCGAAACCGTCGCCATGACGAATGCATAGGGCAGCAGGGCGGTCAGGCCCCGTCGGCGTCCGGGCGTTGCCTGGCGCGCCGGTGCGGGGGCGGGTCTTCTTGCTGCTTCCTTGCCCTTCCCCTTCTGGCTGCCGCCCCTGGCGCTGCGCCTCGCCGGGGCAACAGGAGCTGCCACAGCGGGTGTGACCGCAACGGCGACAGGCGCCGGTTCCGCATCTTCGCGCACCCAGCCCATGCCGATCGCAACCAGGGCGCCCGCCAGGACCCAGAAATGGGTGAGTGTGGCGACGATGGCGATGCCGAAGTGCACTTCCACGAAGTGGGCCACGAGTGCAGACAGGATGGCCAGGATGAGCAGCTGGTTGCCGCGGCCGTGGACCGGGGCCACGGCCGGGTCGTCGCGCTCGGGATGCACGGACAGCAGGTCGATGGTCACGTAGACGATCAGGCCCGCGATGAGCCCTGCGGGCAGGCCGATCCCCGCCAGGCGCAGGCTGCCGTCGAAGATCAGCGGCAGGACGATCCCCGCAAGCCCGCCTCCGGCAAGCGCGATGATGAAGGTGTTGCGGGCCCGCCGGCTGCGAATGAGGCCCAACCAGCGCAGGGCGTGGTAGAAGATGCTGGTGAACAGGAAGATCTGCGCGGCGAACTGAAGCAGGCCCCCGCGCGCCAGCGTGTCGAACGTCTCGTTGTGCGACCGGTCGGGCGACGCGTTGCGCGACTCAAGCCTGCCAAGCTCGGGCGGGTAGAAGCGGTTGAACGCGACCCACAGCGACTCGGGCCCGTAACCCACCAGCGGGCGGATCACGGTGAAGGGATCGGACCGGCCGTCCGGCGAACGCAGGGGCTCGGTCGACGACATCATGTCGAGCACGCCCTCCCAGATCAGCACGCGGACGGCGTTCGTTCCCTCGCTGAGGCTGAAGAGCGTACAGGTTCTGCCGACGTAGCGCACGTTGCACAGACCCTGCAGCGGGCCATTGGGCACGTTGAGGACGACCAGCAGGGCGATGCCGGCCAGGCTCAGGCCGACCAGCGTGATCCAGGCCGTGCGCACGCGTGCCCTCAGGCCGCGCACGAAGGCAGGGGCGCGGGCGGCATCGCCGCCGGAGCGTGCCAGCAGCAGCAACCCAAGCATCAGGAACACGTACAGGCCCGCGGCCAGACCGAGCTGGGGACCCCGGCTTTGAGTGAAGACGATCGCTGTGATCTGCACGCCCAGGACGAACAGGTAGGCGCCGGCCGCGAGCACTGCGGCGACGCTGCTGCCCTGCTCTGACCGGATCAACCGGGCGAAACTCCTGAGGAGTCGCTCCAGTGTCACGAAGAGCGCCATGATGAGGTAAGCTGCGACGAAGATGGCGTTGCCCATGTTGGCCGCCACGCGCTCCACGACGTCGCCGCCCCAGGGTAGCGGGTCGAGCCCGGCGTTCTGGATGATGCCGTAGAGGGCAATGGGCAGGGAGGTGACGGTGATCGTGTAGGTCAGCCGCCGGACCTGGCGCTGCGACCGGAGATGCGTCAGCACTGCGCCGAAGAGCACGACGTAGCTGAAGAATGTCCAGGCGCCCTGCAGGCGCACGTACGAACCCAGGAGGCTGATGCGCGGCACGACCGAGAGGGCAGTGCTGAGCACGTAGCTCAGGAGCAGGATCAGCGCAGGCAGCGCGAGCGGCGTGCGTCGCAGACGTTCGGAGGCGGAGGGAGCGCCCGGCTCCCTCCGCGTGGCGCCATCAATCAGCTGTACGAGCCAGGCCACGCCGACGATCAGCGCGATGGAGCGCACGAGGTGGATCTTATCGGGCTCGAAGACGCGGCTTGAGTAGGTATTGAAGAAAAGAGGCGCCAACACCAGCGCGGCCAACCAGCCGGCTTCGATGATGGCGTCGCAACTCCGGCTGAGCTTGGTTTGCATTGTGTCCCTTACACCCGGCGAACGAACGTCGAACTATTTTACCACGCCGGGCCACAGTCAACGAATCAGGTCACCGTAGAGCGCAAGGACGCGGCCGACCATCACGTCCACGTCGAACTCCCGCGCCACGCGCTCCTGCGCCGCCGCGGCCATCGCCGCGCGGCGCGCGTCGCCGGCCAGCAGCGCGTTGATGGCCGCGGCCAGCGCGTCGCTGTCGCGCGGCGGGACCACCAGGCCGGTGACCCCATGTTGATTGACATAACTTGTGCCGGTGCCCAGCTCCGTGCTCACCACGGGCAGTCCGGCCGCCATCGCCTCGACCTGCACCAGGCCGAACGCCTCGCTGGCGTTGCTGGCCGGCAGCACGAAGAGATCGGCCGAGCGGTAGAGGGCCGGCAGCGCCTCGTCGGATATCTCGCCAAGCCAGGTGATCTTCGCGGCGACGCCTTCCTGCCCGGCGAGGGCGCGCCACTCGGCCTCCATCGGCCCGATGCCCGCGATCACGAGCTGAGCGTCGATGCGCGGCAGTCCGCGGATCAGGTAGTCCAGCCCCTTGTAGTGCCGGAGCCGGCCCACGAACAGGAGCCGCTTCGTCCGTGCAGCGGTCATGTCTGCGCCGGCAGGCGCGGCGGGAGGTGGGCGGAAACGCGCCAGCGGAATCCCGTACGGGATCAGCCGCAGCTTGTCCGCATGGGGGACGAGAAACGCGCCCCCGCGCATGGGCGGGCTGCCGATGATGATCGCGTCCGCGCGGCGCAGGACCCGCTGCAGGATGGGGCGGTAGAAGCGCAGGATGTTGGCCTGGCGCACGATGTCGGCGTGATACGTCAGGACCGTGGCGCGGCCCCGGTGCAGCAGCCACTGCGCGGTCTCTCCGACGGGGTAGGGGTAGTGTAGGTGGACCACGTCCGGCCGCTCGCGGAGGAGCCGCCAGGGCAGGGCGAGACTCAGCGGCGTCGAGGCGACGGTGGCGAGCCTTCCGGCGCGCACGACCGTCACCCCGCTTTCCTGTGAAACGGTCGAGCGGGCGCCTGCGGGGTTGGTCACGAGCACGGTGACCGCGTGGCCGCGGCCGGCCTGGCCCTCTGCCAGCAGCCTGACGTGGTTCTCGATGCCGCCCAGGATCGGCGGGTAGTCCTTGTAGATATGGAGGATCTTCACGCGTCGGCCTCCGCAATCGTCCGGTACAGGTGCAGCGTCTGCCGGGCGGTGTCGGTCCACGAGAAGTGCGCTGCGCGGCGCAAGCCTTTCTCGCTTAATTGCTGCCGCAACTCCGCATCGCCCAGCACGCGTTCGAGCGCCGATCGCAGAGATGGCGCACCGGCGGGTGGCGCGGGGTCGAACAGCACGGCCGCGTCACCGGCAACCTCGGGCAGCGCGGTCACGTTGGAGCAGATGACCGGGGTCCCGCACGCCATGGCCTCGATGACGGGCAGGCCGAAGCCCTCGAAGAGACTGGGAAAGACGAAGACCGTCGCGGCCGCGTACAGCGCGGCCAGGTCGGCATCCGGCACGCGGCCGAGCCAACGGATGGACGCGTCGCCTGCCGCATCGGCCAGCCGTCGCGCCTCACCGTAACGCTCGTCCCACGGGCCCGCGATGACCAGTTCGGCATGGGCAGCCTCGGCCAGGCCGGCGGGCGCGGTCCACGCGGACACGAGCCCGACCAGGTTCTTGTGCGGCTTGTTGCTGCCGGCGTAGAGCACGAAGCGCTGCGCCAGCCCGTACTTCTCGCGGACGGCCGCAAGGAGGGCAGCCGGCTGCGGCTCGAAGAGCGGGCTGGGCGCCAGCGGGATCGCGGTGATGTGCGCGGGCGCCAGGCCGAACTCCGCGATGAAGTCGTGCCGCGCGGTCTCGGTGATCGCGATCACGTGGCGCGTGGTGCGCAGCGCCAGCCGCGTCAGCCACCGGAAGAGCAGCCGGGCGCGCAGTGTGCTGTGCTCGGGATGGCGCAGGGGTATGAGGTCGTAGACCGTGAGCACCGCTGGCACGGCCGGGCGGTACGGCATCAGGTAATAGGGGCTGTGATAGAGGCCGGCCTCGAGCCGGCGCAGCTCTGCCGGGATCGACCACTGCTGGGCGAGGGAGAAGGGGGATGCGTTGACAGGAACCATCTCCGTGCCACGCACCTGGAAGGGGCGACCGGCGCCGGTCAACACGGCCAGCCGCTCGCCCCGCCGAAGCTCCGGCGCCATCGCCTGGGCGAGGCTGCGGACGTAGCGGCCGATGCCCGGGAAATGCGGCGTCGCGGTGCGCGCGTCGAGGGCGAAGGTGGGCACGTCGTCTACCCTCTGCCCGCGGCTGCGCTGCGGCCGCGGGGCGCGGGCTGCGCCAGGACCTGCTCGTAGACCGCCAGCGTCTCCTGCGCGGTGCGCTCCCATGAGAACCGGGCGGCCTGCGCCGCGCCCCGGCGGCGCAGCTCGGACGCGAGTTCGGGATCGCTCAGGACCCGGCGCAGCGCGGCGGTGAGGGCGTCCGTGTCGAGCGGATCGACCAGCAGTGCTGCGTCGCCCGCCACCTCGGGCAGGGAGGACGTGTTGGCGCAGACGACCGGCGCGCCGCACGCCATGGCCTCCAACACGGGCAGCCCGAAGCCCTCAAACTCGCTGGGGAAGGCGAGCGCAGACGCGCCTGCGTACACCGCGGGCAGGTCCTCGTCGGCCACCCAGCCCGGGAAGATCACGGCCTGCTTCGCGGGCGAGCGGTCGAGCCGGGCGAAGAAGTCGTCGTAGAGCCATCCCTTCTTGCCCACGATCACGAGCGCGTCGACCAGGTCCTCGTCCCTGAGCTGCCCAAAGGCCGCCAGCACGCGGCCCAGGTTCTTGCGCGGCTCGATGGTGCCCACGCTGAGGAGGTAGCGCGCGGGCAGCCCGTATCGGCCTCGCACGGCCCCGATGGCCTCTGCGGACTGCTGCGTGAAGGCAGAGCTCGCCGCCTCGTAGATGACCGTGATCTTCGCGGCAGGCACGCCGTACGCCTCCATCACATCGCGCTTCGTCTGCTCCGAGACCGCGATGATGTGGTTGGCGCGGCGGCAGAAGAGCGGCATGGTCAGGTTGAGGTACCAGCGGTTCAGCGGCTTGTGATGCGCGGGGTAGCGGCGGAAGATCAGGTCGTGGACGGTGAGCACCGCCGGCACGCCGCGCAGCGGCATCAGCAGGTGCTCGGTCGCGTGATAGAGCGCGGCGCGGGGCAGCAGGCGGTTGAACGGCACGCGCAGCAGTTGACCCAGCCACACGAGCATCCGCCAGGGCTTGTAGCCCAGCGACACCGTGCACGCGGGCGCGTGGGCCAGCCCTTCCAGTGGCTCGACGCCAGCCTCCGCGTTGTAGAAGAAGGCCAGCCGGTCGCCCAGCAGGGGCAGCAGCGCCTGGCCCAGGCTCTCCGCGTAACGGCCCAGCCCTGCGCGGCGGTGGACCGCCGCGGAGACGTCGAAGTAGATGGTCATGGCGTGAAGATTAACATGGCGCAGGTGAGGCGTCAAGGAAGTGCTGACGCCTCACCCGCGGTATCAGGTACGGAGCGCATCCTTCGACTACGCAGCGGCTTCGCCGCCGCTCCGCTCAGGACGCTCCTGCCTGGGGCGCCTCACCCAATCGATCAGAAGGTGAAGGTGTCCGGGTGCGAGCCGACGCGGCGGTTCGCATCCAGCGCGTCCAAAGCGGCCATGTCCTCGGGCGATAGCTCAAAGTCGAAGACCCGGGCGTTCTCGGCGATGCGCTCCGCACGGATCGACTTGGGGATCGTCACGACTTCGTGCTGCAGGTCCCACCGCAGCACGATCTGAGCGGGCGTCCTGGCATACTTCCCGGCCAACTGCTGAACGCGCGGCTCGGAGATGATCTGCCCCTGCATCAGTGGGCTCCAGGCCTCCAGCTGGATGCCGTGTTCGCGGCAGAACCTGAGGAGGTCGGGCTGGACGAGCCGCGGGTGGAACTCCACCTGGTTGACGGCCGGCACGATCTCAGCATCGGCCAGGAGGTCCTGGAGCTGATGCACCAGGAAGTTGCTGACGCCGATCGCCCGAACGCGGCCGCTGCGATAGATCTCCTCGAACACGGTCCAGGTCTTCTTGAAGCAGCCCCTGACCGGCCAGTGGATCAGGTACAGGTCCAGGTAGTCCGTCCCGAGGAGCTCCAGGCTCTCTTCGAACGCCTCCATGACGCGGCCGGCGCGCTGGTCGTCGTTCCACACCTTGGTCGTAAGGAAGATTTCTTCGCGCGGGACGCCGCTTGCACGCATGGCATTCCCGACGCCGCGCTCGTTGCGATAGAACGCAGCGGTGTCCAGGCTCCGATAGCCGGTCTCCAGCGCCTTCCCGATCGCGTATTCCACGACTTCGCCTTCAGGAACCTTGAAGACTCCGAATCCCAGCCAGGGCATCTTCAGCCCGTTGTTGAGCACCGTGCAGTCCGTCATGCTGTTGATCATTACGCCTGTCTCCTTTCGTATGCCGGCTCAGTATACCTTAAGCCCGCTCCCCAGGTGTCGCCTGCGCGGGCGCGGGCGCGAGGCGGGGCAGCAGCGGCAGCGACGCCCCCAGCGCCACGAGTTGGATCGCCGCGCCCGTCCAGAATGCGAGCGGCGCGTAGAGATCGAAGGCGAAGCCGGCCCACAGGGGGCCGACCGCGCGGCCCAGCGACTGGAAGGACTGGTTCAGCCCCATCGTCGCGCCCTGGCCCGCCACCGCGCGCCTGGAGATGAGCGCGGTGACGCTGGGCTGGAGGAGCGCGCTGCCTGCGTTGAAGACGATGGCCGCGACCCCGTACAATATCAGCGTGGGCGCCAGCGCGAGGCTGACGAATCCGACGATGCCCGCGGCGAGGCCGAACTGGATCACGCGCGGCTCGCCGATCTTCCGGGTGAGCGGGCCGATCACCGCGCCCTGCTGGATCACGCCCAGGACGCCCATCGCGCCCATCAGCAGGCCCACCTGCGCCGGGCCCATGGAGAAGACCTTCTGTCCGTAGAGCGCCAGCACGGTCTCCATGTTGGCCAGGGCGAACGTCAGCAGGAAGGAGAGCACGAACAGGAACCCGGACGGCCCGCGGAGCGCCCCCAGCAGCGCGGTCGTGCGACCTTCACTGCCCGCGGCGTGCGACACGCGGCGCTCCGGCGGCAGCGACTCGGGCAGCAGGGCGGCCACGAGCGGGATCGCGATCAGCGCCAGCAGCGCGCTGACGAAGAACGGGATCGACAGGTTGATCGTGAGGCCGGTCGACGGATCGGTGGTCACCTGCAGCAGCGCGGCGAGGCCGGCGGGCAGCGGCGGGTGGACCTTGGTCAGGAAGCCGCCGAGCATGGGCCCGAAGATCATGCCGAGCCCCATGGCTGCGCCCAGCATGCCGACCCCGCGCGCCCGGTTCTCAGGTGTGGTCGTGTCTGCGATGTAGGCCATGGCGGTCGGCAGCGTGGCGGAGGAGATCACGCCGGCCAGCGCGCGGATGGCGATGAACTGGAAGATATTTTGCGACAGGCCCTGGGCGGTGAACGAGAGCGCGAAGCCGGCGATGCCGAGCAGGAGCACCGGCTTGCGGCCGACCCGGTCGGACACCCGGCCCCAGAAGGGTGCAAAGATGAACTGCATCAGGGAGTAGAGCGCCATCATCAGGCCCAACGACGAGCCCGATGCATTGAAGTGCGTGATGTAGTACGGCATGAGCGGAATGGCGATGCCGAAGCCGATCATGACGATGACGAGCGTGGCTGCCAGGAGCGCGAGCGCGGTTCGATCTGATTTCATTGAATGTGCGCCTTCGAGTTGGAAAATCCGGGAACGAGTGTATTATTCACCCACACGGCCCCACAAGAAAGTAAGCCACATACAGATGCGCCGATGGAGGGGCAAAGGAAGGGGCGGCTTAAGGTGATGGCAATTTGGAGCCGGCGAGTCGCGTTCCTGAACCGGCAGATGGCGACGGCTCGGCGAATAGTACGATGTCACGATAAACAAACTGAAGGACCTGACAACGCATGAGTAACGACCGATCTGAACGTAATGAGGAAACGACTAGCGTGGCCGAACTGCGGCGCGCAATCAGCCGCCTACCTGCGGATCCTCCTGTTGATTCGCCCCGAGTATGGTACCGCACGCAAAAGCAGCACTGGCTAGGCTGGCTTGCCCAGTACGACGGACCAGGAGCCTACGGACGTATACCAAACCAGGGTCGCAACGCACGCTTTGCCTACAATCATATCGTCTGTCCAGAAATGCTGCTGTGGCTGGCGAAAGCAGCGGGCGTCGATCCGGAACGCGTGCAGGCGGCTCGGGAGGCAGCAGAGGCGGCCGGCCCAAAGCTGCCAGCACGGGCAGGCGCCATCCGGCGTTGCGTCCCATGGTCAGAGGTTTATCAGGTGCTGTGGGGCGAGGGATCTGATGCGAGCCGAGAGACGCTTCGCAGCAAGGTGGCCAGGCGTCTCCGCCGCTGACTTCAATCCGCGATCGTGGAACGACCTGGCACCGGATCATGGTATCGATGCATGACAACCGTCTCCACAAGTACCGATTTCGATAGGCAGACGGCTGACTGATATGCTGGCCGCAAAATCCCAGCCTGAACCACAAAGTTGCACGGGCTCTTCTGCCTTCAGTGCATCGGTTACTCAAATCTGAGAATCGTCGTCGCCCGCAGCGCGCCTGAGTCAACGCCCGGCCGCGTTTACCACCACCGCACCGGCTGCTGGGCCAGCGTGCGGCCCTTCCACGTGGTCCGGCCGCGGCGCACCAGGGCCACGGAGCGCACGGCGATGGCCAGCGCCAGCAGCATGGTGAGGGGATAGAGCGGGATCAGCCGCGCGGGGAAGCCGAAGCGCAGGTGGCTCATGCCCCACGACGCGAGCCCCGCCCCCACCCCGGCCAGGGCGAGCCCCACATCGGGGCCGGGGACCGGCGCGCCGAAGAGTCGGGCCAGCAGCACCCCCACGGGCAACAGGTAGACCACCTCCAGCCACAGCCAGACGGCGAGAAACGGGAGCACCCGGTTGCCGAACGAGGCGAAGAGGTTCTTGGAGAACCCCTCGAAGACTTCCCGCGCATTGTGATACATGCGGCAGCGCACGTCACGCGTGGCGTCTGCCACGCGCCAGCGGAACCCCTGCGCCTTGATGCGCCGGCCGAGCGCGATGTCGTCGACCGGGTCGGTGGCGACGGCCGCGTGCCCGCCGATCGCATCGTACGCTGAACGGCGGAAGAGCATGTACTGGCCGATGGTGGCCGAGAAGGCCGGCGAGCGGGTGCGGTAGGCCAGGGCCAGGGGCAGGAAGGTGAGGATGCTCCACGGCACGACCGGGACGATCAGCTTCTCGGCCCAGGTGACGGTCTCCTCATAGGGGAGCGCGGTCAGCAGGTCGGCCCCCTCCGCGTCCAGTGCGGCCACGCCGTGACGCACCGAGCCCGGACCGTGCCGGGTGTCCGCGTCGGTGAAGAGGATCAGCTCGCCGGTCGCGGCCCCGGCCAGCTGCCGGCAGGCCCAGTGCTTGCCCAGCCAGCCCTCCGGCAGCTCCGCGCCCTCCAGCACGCGCAGGCGCGCTCCCGCGGCCGGCGCTCCCTCATGTTGCAGCCCGGCCAGGATCGCGGCGGTGCGGTCGGTCGAGTGATCGTTCAGGACCACGACCTCCAGGTTGCCGTAGTCCTGCGCGAGCAGCGAGGCGACGCAGTCGCGGATGTGGCGCTCCTCGTTGCGCGCGGGCACCAGCACCGAGACCCGCGGCTCGCCGGGGGAGGGCGGGTAACCGTCGAGCCGCCGCAGCCGCCGCCAGTTGCTCAGGCCGATGAACACCAGGCAGACGGCGAAGGCCACGGCAGAGGCGAGGAAGTACAGCCACACGGCCCTCATGGTGCGGACGACTCCGGTCTGCGCCGTTTGAGGTTGGGCAGGCGCCGCAGTTCAGCGCGATGCTTCCACACGAGGAGGGTCATCGTGCCGGCCCACGCGGCGAGCAGGGGGAGCGTCACACCGGCACTCAGGCCCGGGCTGCGCCAGTGCAGCGCGGGCGCCAGCAGGAAGCCCAGGAATGCCAGGAATGCGGCGATCACCGCCCATCCGGAGGACTTGAGGAGCAGATAGAACAGCAGGACCGAGCCGCCCATCACGAAGGGACCGAGCGGCGCGCTCATCGCACTCCAGGCGCCGAAGGTGGTGGCCACCGCCTTGCCCCCGCGAAACCGGAGTAACGGGGAGAAGGCATGTCCCAGGGCCGGCGCGAGCATGACGGGAACCAGGGGCCAGCCATCGACACCGAAGACGAAATGGGCCAGCGCCACAGGGACCGCGCCCTTGAGCATGTCGAGGAAGATGACGAGCAGCCCCAGCCCGCGATTTCCCGCACGCACGACGTTGGTGCCGCCCGGGTTGCCGTCGCCGTAGCTGCGGATGTCGGTGCGCAGGACGAGCCGGCCCAACCACACCGAGAAGGGCAGCGAGCCAAGCACAAACCCGATCGCCGTCCAGATAGCTGCCATCGCCTCACCCCACCTGGCCACAACCAGGAACATGCCGGCGCCCCACGGATCGCGCACCTTCCTCCGCCAGGGAGCCGCCGAATTTGGTCCCCGCCGAGCAACTGCGTCGCAGCTGCCGCGGGGTCGGGGTCATTGTACGGCACACAGCGCTGCAGTGCCAACTCGCCCGCGGGCAGCGGGCCGGGAACAAAAAAGTGCGGGGTGTTGCGCACCCCGCACCTGTCACCACCGTCTCAACGGATTAGTTGGCGATGGTAAACTTGCTGACGTACTCGTCGTAGTTGCTGTCAGCCCGCACCACCCGCAGCCGGAAGGCGTGCTCTCCGTTCGGGAGGCCCGTCGTATCCAGGCTGTAGCTGAAGTCGCCCGCCTCGTTGCCGAGGGCCAGAAAGATGGCTGCGTTAGGATCGCCGCCCGGCAGCAGGTCCAGCTGCCACTTCGCAAAATTCGGGTCGGCCGCGTAGCCCTTGATCTCAATTTCGCCCTTCACCGTAGCGCCGTCTGCCGGAGCGCTGAAGCCAATCTTGGGCTGCGCCGGGGGCAGGATCACCGAGTCGATCACGTGGATCACGCCGTTGGAGGCCAGCACATCGGTTGCCACGATATTGGCGCCGTTGATCATTGCCTTGCCGTCCATCACCTTGAACGTGACGGTCGAACCCTGCAGCGTCTTGCCCACCAGGCCATCCGCCACCGCAGCGGCCTTGACCTCACCCGGTATGACGTGGTACAGGAGGATGTCACCCAGGGCCTTCGGATCCTTCAGGAGCGCTTCGACGGTGCCCGCGGGCAGCTTCGCGAAGGCTGCGTCGGTCGGAGCGAAGACGGTGAACGGCCCAGCGCCCTGCAGCGCCTCAACCAGGCCGGCAGCCTGCACGGCCGCCACGAGCGTCTTGAACTGGCCCGCACCGATCGCGGTCGCTACGATATCGTTCGCCGCAGCCGGTCCGGCCGGCGTGGTGGCGCTGGGCGTACCCACCGCAGCGGCGCCATTGGCGATCGTGAACTTGCTGATGAACTCATCATAGTTGCTGTCACTCCGCACGACACGCAGCCTGAAGGCATGCTCGCCGTTCGGGAGGCCAACGGTGTCAAGCGAGTAGCTGAACTCGCCGGCTTGCTCGCCGAGTGCCAGGAAGACCGCGGCGTTCGGATCGCCACCCGGCAGCAGGTCGAGCTGCCACTTCATGAAGTTCGGATCGCTTGCGTAACCCTTGATTTCGATTTCACCGCTCACCGTGGCCCCGTCCTGTGGGGTGGTGAACCCATTGCTTGTCGCTGCAATGGCGCCCATGGGGAGGCTCAGAACCATGAAAGCCGCCAGGGTCAGCACCAACATCTTCGAAAACCGTGCCTTGAACAACATCTCTGTCTCTCCTGTCCTTGCTGGTTTTGTATCCGGCACAGCGCCGGATTCATCAATTACAATCTATGTATAATATATGTCAAATGTTTGTTAGGTGAGTTGTATTCCAATTTGGCGAATCTGCCCGAATTCAGTAGCAGTGCGCAGATCGTGTATACTGGCAGGGTAATCGTTGCGGACCGCCCGCCAGCCCACACATCGGAGACGATACGATGACCGAATCGAGCCCATTGCACGTCCTGGCCTTCTCCGGCAGCCTGCGCCGGGGGTCTTACAACTGCGCGCTCCTGCGTGCGGCTGTCGAGCTCGCGCCGCCGGGCATGACGCTCGAGATCTACGACCTCGCGCCACTGCCGCTCTTCAACCAGGATATCGAGAAGCCGTTCCCCGAGGCCGTGGCCGGCTTCCGCACGCGCGTGGCGCAGGCCGATGCCCTGCTGATTGCCTCGCCCGAGTACAACAGCTCGGTCACCGGCGCGTTGAAGAACGCCATTGACTGGGCCTCCCGTGCGCCTCAGCCGCCCGTGCGGGGCAAGCCGGTGGGCATCGCCGGGGCCAGCACGGGCAGCTTCGGCACGGTGCGGTCGCAGCTGCATCTGCGCCAGATCCTGTCGCACGTCGGGGCGCTGCCGATGGGCAAGCCCGAGGTGCTGGTGGCCCGCGCGGAGCAGGCGTTTGACGCCGAGGGGCGCCTGGTGGATGGCGCGGCCCGCGAGCACCTTGCCAAACTGCTGGCTGCGCTGGCCGGGTGGGCCCAGCGAGTGACCGCGGACTGACCCAACCAGGCCGCCCCTTCGACTGCGCCCGCACTGCGTGCGGCCTCCGCTCAGGGTGCTTCCCTGGCCCCCTGGCGCGGGCGTGTTGTCCGCCCGTCCGACCTGTGCTACTCTCTGCTCATCACCACCGTACGGGAGGCGAAGCATGCGCGTACTTTTCATCGGCGGCACCGGGGTCATCAGCTCTGCCTGCACCGAGCTGGCGCTCCGGCGCGGCATCGACCTCTACCTGCTCAACCGCGGGCAGTCGGTCCGGCCGATCCCCGAGGGGGCCCGGTCGATCATCGCGGACATCCGTGACATCGGGGCGACGCGCGCGGCGCTGGGGGGCCTGACCTTCGACGCAGTGGTCGACTGGATCGCGTTCACGCCCGACCAGGTGCAGGCGGACATCGAGCTGTTCCGCGGGCGGACGGGGCAGTACATCTTCATCAGCTCCGCGTCGGCCTATGCCAAGCCGGTCCTCAGCCTGCCCATCACCGAGTCGACGCCGTTGGCCAATCCCTTCTGGGACTACTCGCGCAACAAGATCGCAGGGGAGGACCTGCTGGTCGCTGCGTTTCGGAACGAGGGTTTCCCCGCGGTGATCGTGCGCCCGTCGCACACCTATGACCGGACGAAGCTGCCGTGCGCGGGCGGCTACACGTCGATCGCGCGCATGCGCGCGGGCAAGCCGGTGGTGGTGCACGGCGACGGCACGTCGAACTGGGTGCTCACCCATCACACCGACTTCGCCAAGGGGTTTGTCGGGCTGCTGGGGAACCCGCACACGCTGGGCGAGGCGTTCCACATCACGTCAGACGACGTGCTGACGTGGGACCAGATCTACCGCATCCTCGGCCGGGCCGCCGGAGCGGAGCCCACCATCGTGCACGCGCCGTCGGAGCTGATCGCGCGCTTTCACCAGGAGTGGGGCGATGGGCTGTTGGGCGACAAGGCGCACAGCGTACTATTCGACAACAGCAAGATCAAGCGCTTCGTGCCCGGCTTCGGGTGCACGATCCCCTTCGCGCGCGGTGCGGAGGAAATCATGGCGTGGTATGACGCGGATCCCGCGCGGCAGGTGGTCGATGAGTCGTTCGACCGTGCGATGGATGCCGTGGTCGCTGCGATGGCGCGGGCGCGGGGGTGAGGGGTTGTGGGCCAGGGTTACGGCGATCCATCCGACCAGATCGCCCGGCAGACCGCCCGGCGCTGAAGCCGCCGGGCTACATTGCAGCGCCCGCTCAAGCGGGCTGTCCGTCAGGCTGAGCGAGATGGCTGACCGTGTCGTTAGTCCCGTTCACGGGACGTTGCTTCGTAGCCCGGACGTTGACGTCCGGGCGGTAGTCCGGCAGAGCGACAGATAAGAAACCGTCTTTTCGCAGCCCGGTTCCCACCGCCGTGCTGGAGCGGGACGCTCAGACCAGCCGGCGCAGGATCGCGGCGGGCAGCCGGCCGTAGTGCTTACGGTAGAAGTACACCAGGCTTTCGTAGTAGGCGGCGCGGGCGTGCGGGTTCTGCCCCAGGCTGGCGCCGCCGATGTGCTTCACCTCCGCGCCCGGGTTGTACCATACCTCCCACCCCGCGGCCCGCATCCTCCGGCACCAGTCGTTGTCCTCGAAGTACATGAAGATGCGTTCGTCCAGCCCGCCCACTTGCGCCACGGTCTCGCGCCGCGCCACCAGGCACGCGCCCGACACCCAATCGACCTGCACCGGCTCTCTCACGGCCCAGTCGTGCAGATATGTGCCGCGACGGTGCGCCAGCGCGCGGCAGAGCAGGTAGAGGGGCGAGGGGTCCTTGCCGAACGCGTACGGCTGGGGTGCGCCGTCGGGCCGCACGAGCCGCGGGCTGGCCGCGCCGCAGCGCGCGTGGGCGTCCATGAAGCGAATCATGGCGGCCAGCGAGCCCGGCCGCGGCTCGGTGTCCGCGTTCAGCAGGACGACATAACGTCCCCGCGCGAGCGCCAGCGCCCGGTTGTTCGCGCGCGCGAAGCCGAGGTTTTCGCTGTTCTCCAGCAGCTGAACGTGGGGGTAGTCGCTGCGGAGGAGGCCGGCCGTGCCGTCGGTGGAGGCGTTGTCCACCACGATGATCTCGTGGGGCAGGGGCGATGTTTGCGCCGCCCCTGTGGGGGCCGGCGTAAGCGCCTCGGGCAGGGCCCGCAGGCAGGCGAGGGCGAGCTCCCGCACGTTCCACGTGACGATGATGACCGAAAGGTCGACGTCAGGGAGCACGGAGCACCTCGTCAAAGAGGGCGGCCAGGCTCCCGGTGAGGGTGCGCCGCTCGAAGTGGCGCCGTGCTTCATCGAACCCGTGCCACGCCTCTCCCGCGGCATGCCGGCGCATCATCTCCTTCAGCGCGGTCGCGATCGCCCCCGGGTCGTCGGGCGGGATGGTCAGCCCGATGCCGAAGCGCTCGACCGTCGCCGCGGCCGCGTTGCCCTGGGCCAGCGCCAGGATCGGCCGGCCCGCGCCGATGTAGTCGTACAGCTTGGACGTGGCGACGCTGCGCACCCCGGTCACGGTCACCAGGAGCAGCGCGTCCGCATCGAGCTGATGCTGGTAGGCCCCCAGCCGGGGGACGGGCGGCACGAAGCTGACGATGGACCCGACGCCGTAGGCCGTGGCCTGGCCACGTTCCTCCTCGCTGGCCGGGCCGACGATCTCAATGCGCAGCCGAGTGTCCGGGTCGTCGCGGAGGATCTGCCCGGCGGCGGCGAAGAGCGCGTCCGCGGAGCGGCCCTGGCTGCTGCCCGAGAACGCGCCGGTGTAGGTGAGGCGGAACAGGCCGTCGGCCGCACGTTGCCGCGAGAGCGTCGCGAAATCGGCCGCATCATATCCGTTGCTGATCGTTGCGGTGCGGCGGATGCGCGAACCGTAGCGCGCACGCAGGTCTTCCACGATGGGATCGGTCACTGCGACGACCGCGGCGGCCGAGCCGGCCATGGCCCCCTCCAGGCGCGACTCGATCGCCCTGCGCAGCGCCCCCGTGCGCAGGCTGGCGGCTGGCGGCTCGAAGAGCCAGCCGTCGCGCAGATCGGCCACCCACGGCGCGCGGCTCGCGCGCGCCAGGCGCCCCGCGATGAGGTGCGTGGTCTCGGGCGGCGAACTGCTGAAGATGAGGTCGGGACGCCGCTGCGCGACCAGGGCGCCGCCCACCTGGAGTGCGGGAACCAGCCAGCCGATCTTGGTGTCGGGAATCATGGCGCGGTCGCGCACCCGGCCGAGCGGGCTGCTGCCCGACACGGTCGCGATCCGCACCTGTTCCTCCGGCGGCACCCCGGTCGCCCTGTTCCGGCGGAGCGGGCTGAACAGGACGTGTACGAGGTCGTCCGCGCGGTGGACGTCGCGCGCCGCATCGTCCGTGAGGCCGCCGTAGCGCCCCGTCGTGAGGATGATCGGGCGATAACCGAACTCCGGCAGATACTGGGAGAACTTCAGGACCCGTTCCGTGCCCGCGGAGCGGATGGGCGGATAGTCGTGGACGACGATCAAAACGGTGCGGTCGGTCATGCCTTTACCACTCCGATCTCCCGCAGGAGTGCGGCGACGAGCTGCTCGTTGCCGTAGTCGCGCTCGACGAACTCGTGGCCCGCCCGGTTGACGGGGCAGCCCGCGGCGATGATCTGTCCGAGCGCGGCCGACGCTTCCTCTTCGGTCCTGGCGTGCCGGCAGCCGGCGAACGGGTATTCGAAGATCACCTGGTTGCCGCAGGCCAATGCCTCCAGCACCATCTTGGGCAGCCCGTCGTGCCGCGCAACCCGCAGCAGGATGGGATACTGCTCGTAAAGCGGCGCCATGCCGGTCACCCAGCCCAGGTAGGTGACGTTCGGGATGGCCGGCTGCTTCTCCTGCGTGCCCGCGACGACGGCGAACGGCACATCGGGGAAGCGCCGCGCCAGCGCATAGACGACGGGCGCGCCGTAGAAATCTGCCCGCTCGTCCGGCAGGTAGGTCAGCACCGCAGGCGGCGCGGGTCGCGCGCGCAATTCGTACCGGACGGGGGTGACGAAGGGCGTCACCGCGGCGCGGATGTCGACGGTCCTGAGCTCAGCCGCCAGCCACGGCGCGACCGCCAGGTGGCGTCCGATCCAGCGCGCGGCGCCGCGCGCCATCGACCGCATGCGAGCGTCCTCCAGCGCCAGCAGCACATCGGTGCCGACCCAGTGATTGATCGTCCGCTTGCCCAGGAGGCGAGCCACGGCCCACATCTTGCCCGCGAAGCCGAAGCCGGCGCCGTATACGGCCTGTGCTGGAAGCATCTTGTGCACCTTGCTCGCCCACGGCTCGTCGCGATGGATGCGGACGGTTCGGGCGCCGGCCGCCTCGATGTGCCGCGCGACGACCTCGCTGTTCTCAGCGGCGGTCTCGAACGTGCCCAACACGGCAATGGTCTGCATCACGATCCTCTCCCGCGCAGCCAGGCGGCCAGCTTGCTCAGCCGCAGCCGGATCGCCAGCGAGGCGTGGTGAAGCTCCTCCCGCGACGGCGCGAGCGCGAGCCACCACAGCAGCAGGGCAACGGAAACGACCGCGGCCGTGAGGTCGTGGCCGGGCAGCAGGGCGATCGCGGCGATGCCGGCCAGGGTAACCACGGACACGGCCAGCAGGCGCTGGTTGGGGCGCGCCAGGGGAAACCGGATGGTGCGGCGCAGATACCACCAGCTCAGCCCCGCCTGGAGCCCCTGGCCCGCGGCATAGGACACGACCACCGCGGGCAGCCCCAGCCTCGGGAGCAGCGCGGCCGCGCCCCCCAGGAGCACCGCGGGTGCGCTCAGGTTGATGAGCAGCCACGGCCCGACGCGGCCGAGCGGCAGGAGCGCGAGTCCGAAGGCCCACGCGCACGCCATGAAGAGGTCGCCCACCGCCTGGAACGGGAAGAGCCGCTCCGCGGACAGGAAGTCGGGGCTGTAGAACACGATCAGCCCGACGCGTCGGAGCAGCACCACGGCCGCAAGGACCGGGGTGATGACCAGCAGGACGAGGCGGATGTTGTTGTTGATCTCGCGTTCCAGGTCGGCCGCGGCGGCTGCATCGTGCGCCATGCGGCTGGCGATGGCGGAGAGCTGCGCGAAGGAGTAGGTGGCCATCGCGCCGGTGACCAGCGTCATGTACTGCACCGACAGCCCGTAGACGGCCTGGTAGAGCCCGTTGCGCTCCGCGCCCAGCTGGCTGATGATGAGGCTGCGCACCGCGAGCAGGGCCAGCGACGCGGCCGCGCCCACCGCCAGGCTCGCCGCGCCGTAGCGCACCAGCTCACGCAGGACGCCCCAATCGAACGCGCTGCGCCGGAACAGCCGCGCCCTCCCTCCCCGCAGCCAGAAGAACCAGTAGCACGCGCCGTTGAGCGCCCAGGTGAGGCTGATGTTGATGGCCGCGCCGCGCACCCCCAGCCGGGTGACCAGGGGCACGACGGTGACGAAGCTCAACACCGCGCTCACCACGTTGGCGATCGCGATGGCGCGGACCTCCTTGTGGCCCTGCAGAAAGGCGCGGCCCAGGTTGTAGAAGACGGAGAAGGGCACGGCGACCAGGCTGATGAGGATGAGGAGCACCAGCGACGTGTCCTGCAGTGCCCAGCCGGCGAGCGGCCGTGCCAGTGCCAGCCCTGCGATCAGCCCCAGGCTCGACGTGACGAGCAGAACCGCGGTGCTGGTGGTGACGATGCGGGCCGCGGCGTCCTCGTCTCCGGCCTCGCGATGCGCGGCGAGGAACCGGGCCACGCCGGGGCCCAGCCCCAGGAAGAGGAGGACGGTGAGCGAGTTGATGAGGTTGGTGACCTGGGAGGTGATGCCCACACCGTACGGGAGAAGGATGACGGCCACGATCTTGACGCGCACGAGGTTGATGACCATGGTTGCCACCGTGGCCGCCCCAATCGTGAGCGATGCCCTGACCAGCGCGCGAATGGCTCAAGCCTCCTGGAGGTGGGCGACGATCTTCTCGCCCGCGTGGCCGTCGCCGAAGATGGGCGGCGGCGGCTCGGTGGGCCAGGGACGCCGCACGGCATCCAGAACCACGTCCGCGTCGCCCCATGCCAGGCGGTTCCACCCGGCCGCCACCGTCTCGATCCACTCGGTCTCCGGCCGGAGCGTGACGCACGGGATGGCGAAGAAGTACGCCTCCTTCTGTACGCCGCCGGAATCGGTCAGGATGAGGCCCGCGCTCTGCTCGAGCGCCAGCATGTCGCCGTACCCCACCGGGTCGATGCAGCGCAGGCTCGCGATCTCCGAGTGAGGATCGCCCATCTGCGCCAGCCGCGCGCGTGTCCGGGGATGCAGGGGAAGGACGACCGGCAGCGGCAGCCGGCCGAGCGCGCCGAGCACCTCGCGCAGGCGGGCGGGTTCGTCGGTGTTGTACGGCCGGTGAAGCGTGGCCAGCGCGTAGGACCTGGGCGCCAGGCCCAGGGTCTGCAGGATCGTCGAGCGCTCGCGTGCAGCCGCGGCGAACTGCCGTGCGGCGTCGAACATGACGTCGCCGACCAGGTGCACGCCGTCGACGATGCCTTCCCGGCG
>CAZMIS010000024.1:0-20719 GCA_964566325.1 uncultured Anaerolineales bacterium | reverse complement strand
CACGAGCAGGCGGCACGCTCGGTGATGCACGCGGACGGCTTCGATCCCGAATGGCGTTACTACCACGGCGCATGGGGTGGCTGAGCCAAGTTGTGCTATAATCGGCACGCAAATAACCAAGCTTGATCGAGGGGGATGAGGCAATGCGCGTGCTGCTCCTGAAGGATGTGAAGGGCCTGGGCAAGGCAGGCGACGTTAAAGAGGTCGCGGGAGGTTACGCGTCCAACTATCTGCTTCCCAACAAACTGGCGCAGCCGGTGACCGAGGGAAGCGTGAAGATGGCCGAGCAGGTCAGGGAAGCCGAGAAGCGCAAGCTCGACCGCAAGGCCAACGAGTCCAAGACGCTGGCTGCCAAATTGGACGGCCAGACGGTGGTGCTCAAGGCCCGCTCGGGCGAGGGCGACAGGCTCTACGGCTCGATCACGTCGCAGGACGTGGCCGATGCGCTGGCGAAGAGCACCGGCCTGACGATCGAGAAGCGCTACCTGGAACTGGAACACCCGATCAAGTCGCTGGGCCACCACTCGGTGACGCTCAAGCTGGGCGGCGGGTTCACGGCGAACGTGTCGGTGGTGGTGGAACGCGCCAGGGAGGCCTGAGCGCGGCCGGCGGCCGCGGATGGTCAGGAGCTTGCTGAGCATCCTGAGCGGAGCGGCGGCGCAGCCGTCGCGAAGTCGAAGGACGCTCAGCACACCTTCTCTGGCTGCTACAACTGGAGATCGGGAGCGTGGCGCCGGGTTGCGACCCGGCGTGCGCATTTAAGGGGCCGGCAGCGGCAGCCGCGCCACGTCGAGGTTGGTGAAGCTGCCGTCTGCCAGCGTCCGGTAGAGGATGACGGTCAGGCCCGAGGGCTCTGCGCCCGGCGGCACGGCGAACGCGTACGCATCCGCCACGACCTCCCCCGCGGCCCAACGGCTGGTGGGGTACGCGCCCGAGACCGGGTGCACGTGGTCCACCTGGGCCAGCTCTGCGCCCCCCTGCGTCAGCCTCACGGAGACGGACCAGTCCTCCTCCGGCTCGGCCAGCGCCTGCCACACCAGGGTGACGACCAGGTCGCCCGTGGCCGCGTTCGTCTTCACCCTCCCGCCCGCCAAACGGATCACGCCTCCGAACTCGTAACCCCACGTCGCCAGCCCCGCCGGCAGCTCCCTCCTCGGCGCCAGGTAGGTCCACGTCAGCGTCTGGCCCAGTGCGCTGTACCGGCTGTCAGCGTTCACCTCCGCGGGCACGAGCGGCAAGGCGGCCCGGGTCACCGCGATCGCCGCATCGCCGATCCTCGCGCGCGCCGCGCGGCTGTCGACCGTGACCAGGTCGGGCCGGCGGCCCCAGATCTGGGCCAGGTACTGCAGGCTCAGCGCCTCCTCCTGCGTCGCGAAGATGGGCGTGCCCCCGGGCGGATCGTCGGCCAGGATCGCCCACCCCGGCGCGAGGCCGGTGTCATCCGGCCGGTTGCTGGCATTCGCCCGGCCGTAGGAGGCCGCGCCGCGGCAGACCGCGAGCGCAAGGAGCGCGAGCACGACCAGGGCCGCCACGGGGGACCGGACCCCGCGCGGCACACGGGCCTCCAGCCACGCCGCGCCGGCCGCGAGCCCGATCGCGAGCAGGGCGTACACGGGCATGATCACCTGGTACCAGTTGCCCAGGCGGTCGATCCAGCAGAAGACCAGGTAGACCGCGATCGTCGCGTAGAAGAAGAGGGCCCGGCGCCGGCCGAGCGCGGCCATGCCGGCCAGCCCGGCCAGCAGGCCCGGCCACGTCATCTCGCGCCAGATCAGCGCGGGGAACTCCGCGGTGAAGAAGGGCGTGAGCGACCACGTCAGCTCGCCCCGGCCCTGGCCGGTGGAGATGAAGCTGAGGAACCACTGGGCCGTGCTGGTCCATTCGCCCGCACCGCGCCACTCGGGGTGCTGCGCGCCGCGCAGGTAGATGAATGCGTAGCTGAGGAGGGGCAGCGCGGCGGCCAGGAGCAGCGCAGGAAGGAGACGCGCGGGGATGGCGCTCCTTCGACTGCGTCCGCACTGCGTGCGGCCTCCGCTCAGGATGCTTCGCTCTTCGTCAGCCTGCGCCGCCGTGTCCGGCGTCCCTGCTGGAAGAACATCTCTGAAGGCATCCTGAGCGGAACGGAGCCGCCCGGTCGTGCGGGCGGCGGAGTGCAGTCGAAGGACGCCTTCACCACCCTCGTCTCCTTCCCTGGCCGGAAGGCCGCGACTCAGGATGAACCAGGCCAGTGGCGGCGCGATGGCCAGCACCGTCACCTGGTGCGCGAGCCCAACGCCCATGAGCAGCGCCAGCCCGACCACCATGCGGTCCTGCCCCCCGCGCTCCCAGCGAAACGCCAGCAGCACGACGGCCAGCGTCCACGCGACGGACGAGGTGTACTGCTCGCTGGTGACCGCGTAATACCAGAAGAAATAGGTGAGGCCGTAGAACGCGGTGACGAGCAGCGCCAGTGCCCACCCCGGCAACACGCGTCCATCGACCGCGTCGCCAGCGCGGCGCCGCACCCGCCCGATGACCTCGATGCAGATGGCGTACAGCAGTGCCAGCGCCATCAGCGCCCACAGGGTCGAGTAGCTGGAGAGGATGTGGATGGGGTTCGCGTCTGCGCCAAGCAGCGCCCGGCCCGCGCGGAACCACAGCCAGCCGCCCATCGTGTAGAGCGGGTAGCCGGGCGCATTGCTGGGCCGGCCCTGCACCTGCGCGTACTGGTGGGTGATCAGGTCGCCCCCGGCCAGCTCGCCGGACCGCAGGCCGTTGTCGAGCGTGAAGGCGTACAGCGCGGCGAAGACCATCAGCAGCGCCGCACCTGCAAGCCGATTCGTTCGGGAAGAGGTCACCCCGCGACTATACCGTGAGAGGGACGAGTTGGCAACTCGCCCCCGCGGCGCTATAATCTGCCCCACGCACCTCAAATCCGGGAAGCGTAAATTCGGGCCCAGAGCGCAGGCGTCCTTCGACTTCGCTGCGGCTTTGCCGCTGCTCCGCTCAGGATGCGCCTGCACACTGGCGCAGCTTCCCCCGCGTGCGCCAGCCCACCAGGGAGCAACATCACGTGAACGACGGCCATCCGCTCATCGGCATCCCGGCCGCAGGGTACAGCGACCAGGAATACGCCACCACGCCCATGAACCGCTTCAACGCCAACTATCCCGCCGCGCTGGCCGCGTGCGGCGCGCTGCCCATCGTCATCCCCCTCGCCTTGCCCGAGCACCTGCTTGCCGCCATCTACGGCCGGCTGGACGGACTGTGCCTGGCCGGCGGCGTCGACGTGGACCCCGCCGCGTACGGCGAGGCGCCGCACCCGCATCTCGGCACGGTCGACCGGCTGCGCGATGAGACGGAGCTCGCCCTGGCCCGCTGGGCGCTGCGGGATGACCTGCCGCTGCTGGCCGTCTGCCGCGGCATCCAACTGCTCAACGTGGCCGCGGGGGGCACCCTCTGGCAGCACATCCCCGCACAACTGCCCGACGCGATCCGGCACGACTACCGGCTGGCCGAGCAGCCCTGGGACCGTCCGACGCACCGGGTGACGGTTGGGCCGAGCGGCCTGCTCGCGCGCCTGCTCGGCGAGGGGGAGATTCAGACCAACAGCTTCCATCACCAGGGGCTCAAGCAGGTGGCGGACGGGTTCGTGGCCACCGCGTGGGCCGAGGACGGCCTCGTCGAGGCGATCGAGCATCCCGCGCGGCGCTTCGCGCTGGGGGTCCAATGGCACCCGGAGGGGATGTTCCGCACCGATGGGCCGTCCCTGCGCATCTTCGAGGGGTTCGTCGCCGCGTGCAGGAACGGCGCGGTCGGGGCGCCGTAGCCCGCGTGGATCGGACGCAGCCACCATGGCGCAGGTAGGGGTCTTCGATTCGGGCGTCGGCGGGCTCTCGGTCGTCCGGGAGCTGCTGGCCCAACTCCCGCACGTCTCGCTGGTCTACCTGGCGGACCAGGCCCACGCGCCCTACGGCCAGCGCTCCCTCGACGAGATCCGCCAACTGTCGGACGGGATCACGCGGTTCCTGCTGGACCAGGGCGCGCGCGTCATCGTGATTGCGTGCAACACCGCGTCCGCGGCCGCGCTCCACTGGCTGCGCCGCCAGTATCCCGGCGTGCCGTTCGTGGGCATGGAGCCCGCGATCAAGCCGGCCGCGGAGCGCACGCGGACGCGGCACGTGGGCGTGATGGCCACGCGCGCCACGTTCCAGGGCGAGCTGTTCGCCAGCCTCATCGACCGCTTCGCCGCGGATGTGACCGTGCACACGCAGGTGTGCGCCGAGCTGGTGCCCCTGGTCGAGGCCGGAGAGCTCGACTCGGAGCGTGCCCGCGCGGCCGTGGCGGAGTACGTCGCGCCGCTCGTCGCAGCCGGCATCGACGAGCTCGTGCTGGGGTGCACCCACTACCCCTTCCTGCGGCCTCTGATCGAGGACTCGGCCGGGCCGGGGGTGGAGATCATCGATCCCGCGCCCGCGGTCGCGCGGCAGGTCGGCCGCGTCCTGGCGCTGCAGGGCCACGGGGACGAGGCCGAGGCGCGCGGCTCGCGCTTCTACACCACCGGCGATCCGGCCCACTTCTCGGGGCAGCTGCGGTCGCTCATCGGGCTCAACCACCGCGCGCGGCCGGCCGCGTGGGTCTCCGGCCGCCTGGGGATATCCCAAATATAACCCAAGGGGAATTTGGGATACCGCCTCAGCGGCGCCTACTTTCCTTCCAGGAAGCCCAGGACGGCCCGGTTGAACAGCACCGGCGCAGCGCGTGGCGCAAAGTGATCTGCGCCGGGGATCAGCTTCAGCTCCGCGCCCGGGATCGACGCCGCGATCCACTTGACGTGCTCCCGGTCGATCACCTGATCCAACGATCCATCTGCGATCAGCGTCGGCGAGGTGATGGTCGCAAGCTGCTCCGCGGTGAAGTTCGGCTCCGACAGCACCATAGTCCGCACCTTCTCCACGATCACAGGTAGGTAGTCGGGCGTAGCGGACAGCGTCAGGTACTCCGCGCCCAGCTCAGCTTGCAGCGTCTCCGCCGATGCAGACTCGAAGAACGACGTGGCGCTCGGCTTCAGCCCTGCCGGGCTGGCGTTCGCGCCGTAGGTCACCAGCGCGCGCACGCGGTCCGGATGGTTGATCGCCATGTCCAGCGCGATGTTGCCCCCGTCGCTCCACCCCACGATGAAAGCCGATTGGAGCTCCAGGTAATCCATCAGCTGCACCACGTCCTCCGCCATCAGGTGATAGGTCAGCGGCTCGTCGGAGTCCGTCGACCGGCCCTGGCCCCGGCTGTCGGGCGTGATCACCCGATACGTCTTCGAAAATTCCGGCACCTGGTAGACGAAATTGTCGCCGCTGCTCAAGCCCCCGTGCAGCAGGATTAGCGGGTCACCGTCGCCGTACGACGCGTAGTACATCGTGATGTCGTCGAGCTTCGCGAACTCCGTGATGACCTGCGTGGCCGCCACCGTCGGTGTCGCAGTCGGCTCACTCGTAGCGGTCGGCGGCGGATCCGTCGGCGCGGTCGTGGCGGTGGGCGGCGGCGCAGTGGGAGGCTCGGTTGGCGGTGGTGCGGTGGGTGGTGGCGCGGTGGGTGGCAGAGCCGTTGGGGCCGCGGGCGGCGCCGCGGGCTGGGCCGCCCGCGTGCAGGCTGCCAGCAGCAAGGCGATGAGCAGGACGAGGCCGAGGCGCAGGTGGATCCGTCTCATGTCAGTTCCTCCACGGTGCTGATGTGGTTGTGGAATGTAGTATGGGCATCGCCCGGGGAACTGCCGCCCGTGCGGGGAGTCAGCGATGGGTGGGCAGGCTGCAAGCTCCGGTGCGGGCTCAATATATCATGGACAGGATGAAATGCAAGTTTGAGGAAAGGGCCGTGGCGCACGCTTTCCCCGATCACCTCGATCAAGCGGCAACTGTTGCATAAAATGCAACAGATCGGGAGTGACTTCCCCAGTAACCTGAGCATACGTCGCACAAGTCACGGAATCTATGGAGCGTTGCCCGCGCTCCTCTCCGTCTGGCCCCACCCTCCTTCGCGGCCTTGCCCCGATCACGCCGATATGTGATAGAATACGTGCCAAGCAAAGCCCCGCGCGGCGCATCGTCGCCGGGGCAGCGAGCAGTGCAAGGGCGCACCGGCTAACCGAGACTCGCTTCGCTGGATTGCCCCTGGTCAAACCGTCCGCTGCTTGAGTTTGCCGTATCTTCATGTCCTGAGGTCTGCGCATGCCACGCATCTTCGACAACATCGACCGTGCCCTTCTTCCTGCCCTCACCAATACCATCAGCCAGTGCCTCCGAGCCGACTTCTGCGCCGGCTATTTCAACCTGCGCGGCTGGAAGCATATCGATCAATATGTTGAAAGGTGGTCGGGCGACGACGATCGGCGCTGCCGGCTGCTCGTCGGCATGCAGACGATGCCGGCGGACGAGCTGCGCCAGACGTTGGCGCTGGGCGGCTCCGATGACGGGATCGACAATCCGCAAGCCATCCGGCTGAAGCGTAAGGCGGCTGAAGAGTTCCGCAAGCAACTGACCCTCGGCGCGCCGACCAACGAGGATGAGGCGGGACTGCGACGCCTGGCACAGCAACTGCGTTCGGGCAAGCTGGTGGTCAAGCTGCACCTCAGCTATCCGCTGCATGCGAAGCTCTATCTGCTCTTCCGCGACGACTATAACAACCCGATCATCGGCTACCTGGGCAGCAGCAACCTGACCATGGCCGGACTGGCCGGCCAGGGCGAGCTGAACATCGACGTGCTCGACGGCGACGCATGCGAGAAGCTGGCCGCCTGGTTCGAGGACCGCTGGAACGACCTGTTCTGCCTGGACATCTCCAAGGAGCTGGTCGCGGTCATCGAAGAGAGCTGGGCGCGCGAAGACGTGCCGACGCCGTACGAGATCTACCTCAAGATGGCCTATCACCTCGCCCAGGAAGCGCGCGCCGGGTTAAGCGAGTTCGGCCTGCCGCCCGAGTTCCGCGACAAGCTGTTCGCCTACCAGGCAGCCGCAGTCAAAATCGCGGCCCGCCACCTCAACCGCCGCGGCGGCGTGCTGATCGGCGACGTGGTCGGGTTGGGCAAGACGCTCATGGCGACCGCGCTGGCCCGCATCTTCGAGGAAGACTACGGCCTGAGCACGTTGATCATCTGCCCCAAGGCACTGGTCAAGATGTGGCAGCAGTACGTGGACCAGTATGGCCTCCGTGCCAAGGTTATGTCGAGCAGCCTGGTGACCCAGCAACTCCAGGATGTTCCTGCACGCTTCCGCCTCGTGCTGATCGACGAGAGCCACAATCTGCGCAACCGGGAGGGCAAGCGCTACCGGGCCATCAAGCAGTACATCGACCAGTCGGATGCGCGCTGCATCTTGCTGACCGCGACGCCCTACAACAAGACCTACCTCGATCTGTCAGCCCAGTTGCGCCTGTTCGTGGATGATGATAAGGACATCGGCGTGCGTCCGGAGCGCCTGTTGCGCGACATGGGCGAGGCCGAGTTCACCAGTCGCTTTCAGGTGCTGCCCAACACCCTGGCGGCCTTCGAGAAGAGCGCCCATGCCGACGATTGGCGCGAGTTGATGCGCCTGTTCCTGGTGCGGCGCACGCGCTCCTTCATCCAGGCGCACTACGCGCAAGCCGACGCGAGCGGCCGGAAGTACCTCCTCCTTGAGGACGGCAGCCCTTCCTACTTCCCGATCCGCGTGCCCAAGACGCTCACGTTCACGATGGACAGCCGCGATGCCGGCGACCAGTACGCGCGCCTCTATTCGGAGCCCGTGGTTGACATCATCAACCGCCTCAGGCTCCCCCGTTACGGGCTCGGCAACTATCTGTCCGCCAACGCAGCCGCGCTGGCGGACGCGGGCGAGCAACGCGTCCTGGAGAACCTGTCGCGGGCCGGCAAGCGACTTCTCGGCTACTGCCGCACCGGCTTGTTCAAGCGGCTGGAGAGCAGCGGGAGCGCCTTCATCCAGTCGCTGGACCGCCACGTGTTGCGCAATTTCGTCTTCATGTACGCCATGCAGAACAACCTGCCTCTGCCCATCGGCACGCAGGACGCAGAGATGCTGGACTCCGGCGTGGAGGACGAAGACGCGGACTCCCTGGACGTCACCGCCGACTCCGAGGAACAGGCCGACATGGTGGACAGTGAAAGCATCGGGCCAAACGGGGCAGGCGCCACGCCACCCACTGCGCCGCCATCGGTCTTCACCGTGGCGAAGTATGAAGCGCGTGCCCGCGATGCCTATGCCACCTATCGCGCGCAGTATGCGAACCGCTTCAAGTGGGCTAAGGCTGCGCTCTTCCGGCCCGATCTGAAGGCCGACCTCGAAGAAGACGCACTGAGCCTCATTGCGATCCTGCAGCAAGCCGGAAAGTGGGATGCCACACGCGATCGCAAACTGGCGCGTCTCCACGAGCTTCTGACGACGACCCACGGCCGGCAGAAGGTCCTGGTGTTCACGCAGTTCTCCGACACAGTCCACTATCTTGTGGACGAGCTGAAGGGCCGCGGCGTGACCTCCATCGAAGGCGCCACCGGCCATTCCCCCGACCCCACGGCCCTTGCGTGGCGGTTCAGCCCCGTCAGCAACGAACAGCGCGAGCACGTGTCTCCGGACAAAGAGCTGCGCGTGCTGATCGCCACCGACGTGCTATCGGAAGGGCAGAACCTCCAGGACGCGGCGATCGTCGTCAACTACGATCTGCCCTGGGCCATCATCCGGTTGATCCAGCGCGCGGGCCGCGTGGACCGCATCGGCCAGAAGGCGGCCGAGATCCGCTCCTACTCCTTCCTGCCCGCGGACGGCGTGGAGGAGATCATCCACCTGCGCAGCCGGGTGAGCAAGCGGCTGCGCGAGAACTGCGAAGTGCTCGGCGCGGACGAGCAGTTCTTCGAGGACGAGCGGAACGCGCAGGACTTACGCGACCTGTACACCGAGAAGTCGGGCATCCTCGACGATGAACAGGACGGCGAAGTCGACCTGGTCTCCCAGGCGCAGGCGATCTGGGAAGATGCGACGCGCGACGATCCGGCCCTGGCCCGCCGTATCGGGGCGATGCCCGATGTGGTGTATTCCACGCGCGGCCACCAGCCCACGGCCGCGGAGCCGGATGGCGTCCTGGCCTACGTCCGCACCGCGAACGATGTGGACGCGCTGGCCTGGGTCGATCCCACCGGGCGGACGGTGACCACCTCGCAGCTGGCCATCCTGCGGGCCGCGCGCTGCGCACCCGATGAGCCGGCCATCGCCCGTCACCCCAAGCACCACGCGTTGGTGGAGGGTGCGGTCGAGCAGATCACGCAGGAAACCAGGCAGAGCGGCGGCCAGCTCGGGCAGAAATCGAGCGCGCGCTACAAGGCGTACACCCGCCTGAAGGCCTACTTCGACCAGCTGAGGGCCCGTTCGCCCCTGCTCGCGACCGACGCGCTGCAGCGCGTGGTGGACGACCTCTACCGCCATCCCCTGCGCGAGTCGGCCCGCGATGCCATCAACCGCCAGATCAAGGGCGGCGCATCCGACGCGGACCTGGCACAGCTCTGCCTCACGCTGCGCGAGGGGGATCGCCTCAGCCTGATCCTGGACGACGGCGACCGGCCGGACGGCGAGCCGCGCATCATCTGCTCCATGGGGCTCTTCCCCGGCGGCGCACAGTAGACGGACGAAGGAAAGACCATGGCGATCAACTACAAGCTGGCACGCAAACACCTCGAAGCGTTCGACTTCAAGAAGCTCTTCGTCGAAGTGCTGGGCTGGGGCCACGGAACGGGCAGACCGTCCACGCTGACGATCGACGGTGCGGCGTACCGGCTGACCCCCGTCGCCGAGCTCGGGGGCATGGCGGTGCTCCAGTGCGAGCCGCAGTCTGGCGCAGGGCAGCCGCCGATGCCCGCGCGGCACAAGATCGAGCGCCATGTCAGCCAGACGGCCTTCGAGCACGTCCTGATCTTCACCGATCGGGACCACACCGCGGCCACCTGGCAGTGGGTGAAGCGCGGGACGGGATCGAGCCGGTTCCGCCAGCACACCTACACGCGCGGGCAGCCCGGCGACTCGCTCCTGCAGAAGCTGGCCGGCATCGCGTTCGAGTTGGACGAACTCGACGAGGACGGCCGGGTAGCCATCGGCGTGGTGACGAGCCGCGTGACCCGTGTGTTCGACGTGGAGAAGGTCACCAAGAAGTTCTACGATGAGTTCAAGGGCGAACACGCCGACTTCCTGAAGTTCCTGCGCGGCATCCCCGACGAGGACGACCGGGCCTGGTACGTCTCGGTGATGATGAACCGCCTCATGTTCATCTACTTCGTCCAGAAGAAGGGCTTCCTGGACAGCGACCCGGACTACCTGCAGCACAAGCTGGCCGCCAGCAAGGCCCGCGGGCGGGATCGCTTCTACCGCGACTTCCTCGTCCCGCTCTTCTTCGAGGGCTTCGCCCAGGAAGGGGACAAACGGTCGCCCGAGGCGCAGAAGCTGCTGGGCAGCGTCCCGTATCTCAACGGCGGGCTGTTCACGCCCCACGACCTGGAGCAGAAGTACGGCGAGGCCATCGCCATCCCCGACGCGGTCTTCGAGCGCCGCTTCGCGTTCTTCGACAAGTACACCTGGCACCTGGACGACCGCCCGCTGCGCGCGGACAACGAGATCAACCCGGACGTGCTGGGCTTCATCTTCGAGAAGTACATCAACCAGAAGCAGATGGGCGCGTACTACACCAAGGAAGACATCACGGGCTACATCTGCCGCAACACGATCCTGCCCTTCGTGCTGGACAAGCTTGGCGACAGACGCTACGCCGCGATGAATCCGCTGCCGCTCCATGACGTCGAGCCGTACATCTACGAGGCGGTCAAGCAGGCCGAGTACCTGCCGACCGAGACGGAGCGCGAATACGCCGCACGGCAGAAGCGCCTGGAGAGCATCCGCGCCGACTTCGCGGGAGGCAAGATCGCCGCGGTCAACGATCTGATCACCTACAACCTGGACATCGAAGCGTTCGTGCAGGACTGGCTGGCCGAGCTGGACGATCCGGTGACCCTGCGCGCCTTCTACTTCGAGTGCCTCAGGAAGCTGACCGTCCTCGACCCGACCTGCGGCAGCGGCGCGTTCCTGTTCGCGGCCATGAACATCCTGGAGCCGCTGTACGAGAGGTGCCTGGAGCGCATGGCCGAGTTCGCCGGCCCCAAGTATCCCGACTTCGGCGAGGAGCTGACCCGCGTCGCCAGGCACCCGAACCGCACCTACTTCATCTGCAAGAGCATCATCGTCCACAACCTGTACGGCGTCGACATCATGGAAGAGGCGGTCGAGATCTGCAAGCTACGCCTGTTCCTGAAGCTGGTCGCGCAGGTGGACGACGGCAAGAAGATCGAGCCGCTGCCGGACATCGACTTCAACATCCGCGCGGGGAACACGCTGGTGGGATACGCGACGGAGTCGGAGGTGCAAGCGGCCGGTTCACGTTCGCTGCTGAACCTGAATCTTGAGGAGCAGATCACCTCGGCCACGCGCGAGCTGGCCGCGTTCCGCGACCTGCAGACCCGCATCGACACGCCTCCCGGCGTCATGGCGGCCGCCAAGCTGGGCGTGCGCGAGAAGCTGGCCGAGCTGGACGGCGTGCTCAATGAGGCGCTGGCCAACGAATACCGCATGGACGTTGAGCCGTTCGCCGCCAGCCACCGGCCGTTCCACTGGTACGTGCAGTTCCACGGAATCATGCGGGAGGGAGGATTTGATGTGATCGTGGGCAATCCGCCGTATGTCGAGTACAGCAAGATCAGAAAGGACTACGTTGTCCAAGGCTACCGAAGCTTGTCATGCGGGAACCTATATGCCATGACGTGCGAACGCGCGTTGGGTCTCCTGGCCGAACGAGGCGGTTTCGGTATTATCGTACCCATCAGCGTGGTGTGCACGCAACGGATGGGGGTTTTGCAGGATCTTTTGGTCTACGGAAGCGATACCGTGTGGTTCAGCAACTACGCAGAAAGACCAGGGAAGCTATTCGTGGGAGCAGAGGTTCTCCTAACAATCATCTTAGCGAAACGAGGCCCTTGTCAGGAACCTCAGATGTTTTCGACTGGGTTCCAAAAATGGAGCAGCGAAGACCGCGCTTGGCTATTTCCGAAGCTATACTACAGTCCTATCGACAGGAAACTGAAACCATACGTGATTCCCAAACTCAGCTCGACCCTGGAGAACTCCATCCTGCATAAACTGGAATTAGAGCCGAAACGACTTGGATCCAGTACGCTTTCTCAATCGTCCCACGCCCTGTACTATCGTATTGGCGGCGGAAGATACTGGAAAATCTTCACGAACTTCCAGCCGTGCTTCGTTCTCAACGGAAAGCAATCCGTCTCTAGCCGCGAGAACTATCTCCACTTCGCAAGCGAAAAACACCGTGACGCCGCAGTGGCCATACTCAGCAGTTCGCTATTTTACTGGTACTTCATCTTGACGACCAACTGCCGAGATTTGAACATTGTGGACCTCAATGAATTCCCGTTGGCGCTGGATCGAGTAAATCCAGCGGTCTTGGAGCAACTCGCTACTCGGTGCAGCGAACTGATGGCGGAGTATCGGACAAAAAGCCAATTGAAGGAGAAAACATCCTCCCTAACCGGCGACATCCAATATGAGGAATTCTACCCCCGTCTCAGCAAACCCATCATCGACCAGATTGACCGCGTCCTAGCGCGGCACTACGGTTTCACCGATGAGGAGCTGGACTTCATCATCAACTACGACATCAAGTACCGGATGGGGAAGGATGCGGACGTGGAGTGAGTGTGTTCAGTCTCTAAACAGCATTTCGACAAAGGGTGCGTGATGGACTTGATCTGCAGCGCCGCTTATCCTGGTGACAATAACGAAACGCTGAAGATAATTCAGCGCCGGTTATTCGGTGAATTGATGGTGTACCTCCCTCAGCTGGCAGCTGAGAGATACTTCCGAGCACTTTCGTTGGCCCACCTGAATTCGCCGCTAGCCGACCGCTTGAGAAATCGTCCCCACTGGCCGGAATATGATCTCATCGGGCTGCGGGCAGCCTACGAGACTATCGCGGCGCACTATCGTCGCGCCTACGACCGTGGCGGCCAAATGCCGCTTCCGTTCGAGAGGTTATCGTACTCCCAGTATCTGGAAAATGAGTGGCGCCAGTATTGGTTCTCGGAGATCCCTCAGCTGGCAGAGAATGATGATATCGCGTATTCGGTACTCGCGGCGACGGCCTACGGAATGGAGCGTGAGGGGTGTGATGCGCAGGATGAACTGAGGATTCTTCTCGAAGTGCGTTATCGCGCGATTCGGCGGGCCTTGCTGGAAGCCAGCGCCGAGGCCGCACAGAAGAACGCCTGAGCACATAGGATGTGATGAGAACCGCCCCGATCGCTGCTCAGAGGAGAGCCACATGGATGAGGAAGACACGCTCGAAATCGTCGCCAATCTCTGGATCGTTCACGACAGCCAGGGATTCATCTACCCGCTGCGCGGAAGGCTGAGCCAAGCATCTGGCGCCGACATCGAATAACTGGCGATGTTTCGTCACAGTCGCTGACGATCGCTCGGCAGTCGCGCGACGGACAGCCAAATTCAACCGGAGGTTCATTGATGTCATCAGAGATGCAATACGAACGAGTTCTGCTCAACGAGGTCGACTTGCAGCAGGCTTTCAGACGCCTGATCTCGATCCAAGAGCCAGAGAAATGCGATATGTGTGGCATATCGTTGGCTGAGGAGACCTTGTTGGTTGATGGAGCACTCAAGCCAGGTCCAGGTTGGGCCTTTATGTGCCCCGCCTGCTACGCAACAAAAGGCAAGGGCATAGGTTGCGGACTCGGCCAAGTGTACATGCGGCAACTGGGAGGAAGATGGCTCTTGGTGGCCGGGTTCTGCCCGGAGCCGTCCTACGAAGAGGAGTAACTGAATCCGATGGGTCACACCATCAACAGAGTACTGGAAGGTAAGCCTTCCCCTCTGTGTGACCCTCACTGACAATACAGGCGAGCAACCGTCGATCGACTGAGGTTAGTCACGTATGACACCAATCACCACCTTCGATAGCACCAAAGAGTCCCTGCTTGATATGCTGCGCAGCATCGCTGACGGTAAGACTCAGCTGCCCGACTTTCAACGTGGCTGGGTGTGGGATGATGATCACATTCGCAGTCTGCTGGCCAGCCTGTCCCTGTCCTATCCCGTTGGCACAGTGATGATGCTGGAAACAGGGGGCGAAGAGGTCAAGTTCAAGCCCCGCCCCGTTGAGGGAGTCGAAGCGAACGGCGCCAAGCCGGAGCGCCTCATCCTCGACGGCCAACAGCGGCTCACCTCTCTGTACCTCGCTACTCTGTACGGTCGACCGGTAGAGACGCAAGACGCGCGCAAGAAGAAGATCAAGCGTTGGTACTACATTGACATGGCCAAGGCGCTCGACCCAAACGGTGATCGCGACGATGCGATCGTGTCGCTACCGGATGATCGGTTGGTCCGTAGCTTCCGCAATGACGTCATAGCGGACTACTCGACGCCCGAACGAGAGCACCATCATGGGCTCTTCCCTTTTGCGTTCATCTTCAATGCCAGCGATTGGCGCTTGGGCTACGAGGAGTACTGGGAGTACGAGAAGGAGAAGGTCAAGCTTTTCAGTCGTTTTGAAACAACCGTGATCAAGCGTCTCGAGCAATATCAGATGCCGTTGATCCTCCTGCGCCGCCCGACTCCCAAAGATGCAGTTTGTCAGGTGTTCGAGAAGGTGAACACAGGGGGCGTGTCGCTGACGGTGTTCGAACTGATGACCGCCACCTTCGCAGCCGACGACTATAGTCTACGAGACGACTGGAACGCTCGCCGTGCTCAGCTACACTCCTACAAGGTGCTAAAAGGTGTACAGACCGGGGAGCTGCTCCAGACCATCGCCTTGTTGGCGACCAACGAACGACGCCATGCCAGGATTGCCGAAGGGGTCCAGCCCGAAAACGCACCCGGGGTTGGATGCAAGCGCAAAGACATCCTGGGGCTGACTCTCCCAGAATATCAGCGTTGGAAAGACTCAGCGACAGAAGGATTCATTCGTGCCGCCAAGTTGCTGCGCAGCCAGAAGCTTTTCGATGCGAGAGACCTGCCATACAACACGCAGTTGGCACCGTTAGCCGCCATCATGACAAAGTTAGGGGAGCGATGTGAGCATGATGGTGTCCGCACGAAACTTCTCCAATGGTACTGGTGTGGGGTGTTTGGCGAGCTTTATGGCAGTGCAGTAGAGAGCCGATTTGCGCGAGACCTGCCTGAAGTACTGGCTTGGATAGACAACGGTCCGGAACCCACGACCATTCGGGATGCGAACTTCTTCCCGGCTCGTCTTATGACGCTCAGAACACGCAACAGCGCGGCGTACAAGGGAGTCCACGCGCTGTTACTGCGAGACGGCGCTTTGGACTTCCGTTCCGGCGATCCCATTGAGTCACAGCTCTACTTCGATGAGAGCGTCGACATCCATCACATCTTCCCCAAGGATTGGTGCGTCAGACAAGGCATTCAGCCCAAGCACTACGATTCCATCGTGAACAAGACACCTCTGTCAGCGAAGACCAACCGTACTGTGGGCAACAAAGCGCCAAGCGCCTACCTGAACCTGTTGCAGCAGCAAGCTGGCATCGACGAGGCGCGGATGGATGAGATCCTCGAATCCCACAATATCTACCCTCTGGCAGCGCGGTTGGATGACTTCGACGAGTTCTTCCGCCTGCGCGAGGCGGAGCTTCTGCGCCGCATTGAGGAGGCCATGGGCAAGCCGGTCGTCGGCGTGGCAGCACCCCAGGAAGCTTTCGCGGACGATTCAGATGAGGATGAGAACGGGAATGAACCGATGTGAAGGAGAAAGCCGTATGACACCTGACACAGCCAACGATGTCGCCGGCGCGTTTGACGTTATGCTCCAGGAGATCGAAGCACAGATCGGCCTGACCGAGCAAACCGGCGCGCAGGCCATTACGCAGCACAACTACGAGCGGGCCCGTCAGGTTCTGGAGCGCGCGGGGCAATTCGCCGCGATTCGAGAGAAGATCCTGGCGTTGCGGCTTGATTGGGAGGAACTTCTCGGGTTTCGGGAAGTTGCTCCGCCGGAGGAAGATCAGGAGCTGAAAGAGCCCACGCCACTGGAGGCCTTTCGCACAGCGTGCCTCGCACGCATCGAGAAGGAACTCAAGACCAGGCTCGTCAGAAAACGAGCAACGAGCTACGTCTCGGCTGATGGCAAGCTGGCGGTGATCTGTGCGGTGTCAAGGGCGTACGAGCACGCGGAGGAGCCACGCTACTGGTTTGCGTTTCACACAAGCCAGGAGGCTTTCCTGAAGGCCTGTCCGGAGGCCTATGTCGCCTTCGCCTGCGGCTCGGCCGATCAACTGCTGCTGATTCCCTTTGGGGAGTTTCACAGGTGGCTGGAAACGCTCAACATCACTGCGCGCAAGGGCGGGGTTTACTGGCACGTGCACCTGATCAAGCTGGCGCAGGGCTTCGTGCTGGAGCGAAAGAAGGAACACGGCCGGCTGGACGTGTCCGAGTATCTGGTTCCGTGACGGTCATCGCGCTGAAGCAACATGCGCCGCTTGTGGTGGCTTGGCCGGCGCGGTCGCACCATCTCGCTTGAATCATACTCGACTCATCGGCAGAACCTGGAGAGCGACATGCCGCACACCATCAATGAACTGCTCGAGGGCAGACTCGATCCCCTCACCGTGACCCTCACCGACAAGGCGACGATCGCGCTGGGCCACATGGCCCGCCACGACTACAGCCAGTTGCCTGTGGTGGACGCGGCGAAGATCGTGCGCGGCCTCATCACCTACGAGTCGATCATGCGCGCCATGCAGCGGTTCAACTGCACGCTCCAGAACCTGCAGGTCTCCGCGGCAATGGTGAAGGCGGAGAAGCGCAGCCCCGACGACGACCTGTCCGACGTCCTGCCCGTGATGGAGCGCACAGGCTCGGTCCTCATCGTGGACGCGGACGATCGGCTGCTGGGGATCGTCACAAGCTATGATGTCATGGAGTACTACCGCGCCCGCGCGGAGAACATGATGCTGGTTGAAGACATCGAGTCGATGGTGCGCGATCTCATCCTCTATGCCTTCTACGACGACGCGGGCGGCACAGATCAGGCGAAGCTCGAAGCCGCGATCAAAGGCATCGACACGCAGCGCGAGACGCTGAAGAAGCAGTTCAGGAAAGGCATCGCCCACTATCTGCAGAGCGGCGTGTCTGCCGATGCGAAGCTCAATGCCGTCCTGGCGAACCAAAGCTTCGAAGTCATGGCGCCCGAGCAGCCTGCGAAGGAGTTCGAGCAGCTGGCTCTGAGCGAATTCATCGATCTGCTCTGCAGCAAGGATCGCTGGACGGCTCTGTACAAGCCCATCTTTGGACTTGACGCGGCCCACGTCCGCAGCGTGCTCGACCAGGTGCGGGAGATCCGCAACGGGCTGGCGCATTTCCGCCACGACGTCACCCCCGAGGAGCACGAGCACCTGCGGTTCTGCGCGGATTGGCTGAGCAATCACCTGCCGGGCATCCCGGTCAGCTGGCCCGTTTCCGGTGAGGTTGCGGTCAACGTTGCGGCGGTCGCGGAAGCTGTCGTGGCCGAAGGAACGGGGGCGGCGATGGCGCCTGCTCCCACCGAGGTGGAGCCTGGTCCCACGCCCGACCCTGCTGAGATACTGGACGAGGTGATCGACCCGGGCGAAAGCCGCTACGCGCGCCTGGCGGTCTGGCTGGGCCAGAGACACGGCCGAACCAAAGAGGTCCAGCTCAAGTTCGATGACGTCGAAAGCATCATCGGCGGCGAGCTCCCGCCCTCGGCGCGCGCACACCGGGCCTGGTGGGCCAACGACACGGTGACGCACGTCCAGTCGAAGCAGTGGCTGGACGCCGGGTGGCGCGTCAGCTACCTCAACCTCACCGAGCAGCGCGTGACATTCGTGCGCACCCGGGGCCGTGAGAGCGCCTACATCGCCTTCTTCAGCCGCCTGCTGGAGAAGGTGCGCCAGGACGGCAGGACACCCACCAAGGGACTGTCGCCCGCGGGTCAGGGTTGGTACACGTTCTCAGGGGTTTCCGTCGGAGGGCGGGAGGTTGCATGGCTGACCGCGTCGTTCGCTCGTGGCGGTCGCATGCGCATCGAGCTATACATCGATACAGGCGATGGGGACTGGAACAAGCGGGCGTTCGATCGTCTGTATTGCCATGCCGGGCAGATCGACGCGCACTTCCCGGAGGGTCTGAGTTGGGAGCGCCTCGACGCGGCGCGGGCGTCGCGCATAGCGTGTTACGGTACAGGCAGCGTCATGGATGCCGGGAACCACGATGAGCTGCAGGATTGGGCGGTGGAGATGTTGGCGCGCTTCAACCAGGTGATCGCGCCGGCTGCGGTCAAGGCATTGGAAGAGGCCCGCACTTAACGTCGTAGCCGAGAAGGCCTTGGCAAGATGAGAATCGAACAACCCCAACCACGGGAGGGATCGTGATGGAGATCCTGGCGAACACGGCTGCTCTGATCTTTGGCTTCTGGGTGTTCTTTCCGTTGGTCGCGCTGCAAAACGTGCTGGCTGGTCGCGGAAGTTGGCGCGGTCAGGCGCGCAAGATACCGCGCAACCTGCTCATTATCTGGGGCGTGTTTGCATTCTTTCGGTTGATCGCACTCATCGGGCAGGCGCCCGGCGTATCCCTCCTCCTGCCTGAGCCGCTGAACACTTCGCTCTTCCTGGTGGCTGGCCTGGTGTCGCTGCTGCTGTTGTCGCTGATGCAGATCAGTGAAGGGGTGCGCGGGTCCCCCCAGGGCCGCCGCGATTCTGTGCCCTCAACGACTGATCCGACGCTGCGGATCGTGCCACCCAAGAGCAGCGGCGCGGCGCCGCTGTGCCCAAGTTGCGGCATGCCCATGGTCCTGCGCACGGCCCGACAGGGTGCACATCAGGGCCAGCAATTCTACGGATGCCCCAACTTTCCCAGGTGTCGGAAGATCATCCCATTGTGATCGCTGCTTGGCGGTTGGAAAGGAGGGGTTCCGACGCATGGTAGCCGAGGGGTGGACTGCCCGGCATGCTAGTATTGCTGCCGACCGCTGCATCGCACCAAAAAGCCGCTATCGCTAGCGGCTGTCGTTGACCTTCCGGGGATATAGGGCCGTCTCGCCAGGGCGTGACTTCCACACGGCATGGAGCCGAGTTTCGTCCCCAGACACTGAGATTATACCACTTACTTCAAGATATACGACGTGCCCTTCTTGTCCCCGATCTTCACCACCACATTCTTATCCACCAGGTCCGCCAGGTCGAGGCGCAAGGTCTCGGGGCTGACGTCGGGGCACAGATCCCGATACTCGCGGTTGGTGATGCGACCGTACTGGCGCAGGTACTGGATGGCCTTGATCTGCCGCTCGTTGAGCCGGCCGTCCTCGTCGGGCGAGAAGCGCAGCGGCAGGGGAATCCCCACCCCGCGGCGCAGGGTGACGACGACGGTGTTCTGATCCGCGCGGAACTCGGGCGGCGGATGGCCCTCCTGCTGCATGAGGGTGTAGATCAGGTCGACGCCCAGCCCCAGCTCTTCGATGTAGCGCCACTCGTACAGGCCCTTGACCACCCTGGAATTGCGGGAGAAGTGCTCCTCGACCATGTTGTCGAGCGTGATGTACGCGGGCAGGCTGCCGGGGCTGATGATCTCGAGCCGGTCCTCGTACTGGCGGATCTCCACGGAGCGGCCGGTGAGACGATACTCGCGGTGCGAGATGGCGTTGACAAGCGCCTCGCGCACGGCCTCGCGCGGCAGGATGGCGTGCTCCTCGCGTTTGAGCCCGCGCATGACGGCCTCTCCGCGCAGCTCGACCAGCAACACCTGCCAGCACTTCTCGATGATGCGCGCCAGCGCGCCCCTGAACTCCTCCCGCCGCGTGTAGCCGCCCTGCGGCTCCTTGCCGGGGAAGCGCACGAACGTCACGCCACTCTGCGGCAGGAAGGCCTGCGGGTCCTTGCCGAACAGGAGGATGCCCGCCACAGTGACCTGGCCGGTGCGAGTCACGACGCCGACCGCCTGGAGCAGCTCAAGGGGCGTCTCGCTGAGGTTGCGGCCCACCCGCTCCTGCCGGTGCTTGACGAAGTCGTCGATCACCTCGGGGTCCAGGTCGTCGAAGGTCGCGCGGGTCACGACCTCGTTCTCGTAGTCCAGGCTCGCCTTGCTCGCCGCGAGGTGCTGCACGCGCTGCGCGTCCATGGGCGTATTGCCATCGCCCGTGCGGATCAGCATTCGCCCGTCGGTGAGGCCGTGCAGGTCCGCGCTGCGCGAGACGCTGACGACCACGGCCAGCCCGCCGGGATCCTCGACCCGCTCGATCTCGGTGCGCACGATGGGCCGGCACTGGGCATACGCGCCGAGCAGCAGGCTGTCGACGTCCTCGATCTGCAGGCCGCCAGTCACCCGCCCCTGCACATCCACGCCCATCAGCACCGCGCCGCCATCGGTGTTGGCGAACGCGACGAGCGTCTCGGCGAGGGCCGTCGCAGAGGGATCGGGCATGACCTCGACGTAGAGACGGTCGCGCTTCGCCATGGAGGCAAGAGATACCACGTCACGCACCTCCGTTTCAGCCGCTGGTTGGCTGGCCGCCTGGATGCTGGTCGCCGGGACCCTGGACGCTGGCCACCGGCTCCCCAGTCCCCAGTTCCCCCGTCCCCCCCGTCCCCCTTCCCCCAGTCCCC